>JAGLWV010000239.1 GCA_023133225.1 Candidatus Aminicenantota bacterium
GAAATTCTTCCCCTATAGGCCCAGTTTATTGTTGGTGTATTTCGTGATGAGTAAATTGCGCAAATCCCTGTACATCTTTACAGTCTTCTCCATGCAAGACTTTGTGTAGTCGGTCAAGAATTTCTTAGCCTTCTTTTGATCCTTCTTGTAGAGTTCAAGCGTTCTGGTTTCGATTGACGGCTGATCTTTAAAGAAACTGGCTTCCAGCGGATCACGGACCTTCCGCAAATCCTTCACAGCTTCCTGCCACCTCAAGTAGAGAAGATTATCCACAAAATCAACGGCCCACCGGGCAGAGTCCTCGCTGAATTTATCCGGATCATATGTTTTATACAAGGGAGAAATCTCCTGGACTCCCGCATAAATGGGTACATAGGTGCTGGAATACTGGTTGTCTACGTAAAACCAGTAGACTCCCCCTATAGCTGCAGGCAGCCAGTTCCTGACCTGAACAACCATGCCGTATCCTCCCCGGGAGACCATCCGGCGCCAGGTTATATCCAGCAATTCCCTCATATCTCTGGTTGGAAAGGGAGTGGTCAGAGGGCTCTTCTTCATACCACCCTTCCCGTCTGGCACCAGCCAATCCGTGTCCGCAGTCATGTCATATATCGTCCCCTCAAAAACCGAACGCTGGAAGGCGATCACATCCTGGACAGACAGCTTCTTATCCGGCTTGGCGGAGAAGGGATATAAGGAAATGTCCTCGAGATACTGATGATAGGCATTGTATCCGCTGTAAGGGCCTGTGAGCTTCTTATTGGGCCACTCCTTTAGGGAAGGGCAGTATGTTTGGAAAAACAGCCAGAAACGGCTGCTCGCCCACTCTCGAAGTACCGGTGAGTAAGAGATCTGCCAGTTAAAAGGCTTGCCGCTTTCTGGGTCATACCAGCCATGATCGATCGCTACCTGCATGTAATTTTCTGAAGCCATATAGTAATCGGGCTTTGAAAGGTCAATTTCCTTGATTATGCTCCAGTTGGGAACAACAGCAATGTGGTCGTCAGGGACCCTCTGAGCAGCCCAAATCGCTCCCGGTTTTCCACTCTCAGGCGTCCAGTCGTTGCCCACACTGAACACCTCCATAACCCAGGCTTCATTAGGGTCGGCAATACAAAGAGCCTCGGATTCAGGGCCACAGGAAGGGAGAAAACCGTATTTCTCGACCAGGGAAGCAATGAGATGAATGGCTTCCCTTGCTGTTTTACACCTCTGGAGGGCAAAGACCTGTGCCTGCTCGATCGTCATGATCTGTTTACAAACCCCATAGAGTGCCTTTAATTCATCCTTCTGGCTGAGAGTGCTTTCCCCGATAGCCAGCTGGTGCTCGTTCATCTGGGGATACCCGGTATGGAAATAGGCGTATGTCTTTTTGACCTGCGGAATGGTCCCGATTATTTTTCCGTATTTATGTAAAGGTTTTCTTACGTCTTGAAGCCCATAGTAAACAGGAGCCATAGCACCTTTCTTAAAAGTCTGGGCGGGAACCACATGGACTCTGCATTCCGGGCAGCATCCTGTGTGTGATGTTATCACCGACCCGTCCACCGAGGCATCCTTACCAATAATTATGTCGGTACATGCATCATAGGCAAAATCTGTTTTTTCTTCTTGCTCCGAACTAAAAACTCCCAAGATCAAAAACGTGATCAATAAGATACCTGTTATAAAAATTGTTTTCAATAATTTCATTTTTGCTCTCCTCCTTCCCATATAATTTAAAGATATTTTTCAAAATACAATTTGTGAAGATTGTTTTTCATATCTGCCACCCTCCTTGAAAATTAATATCATGCGGTTTCATGCAAAAAAAGTCTATCCTTTTTTATCATTTTTCTGTGAAAATATTCTTTTCGTCATTTTTGCAGCGATTGACCACAAAATCTTGCTGTGTTATATGATAGAGAAAATATGTTGAAGTCAAAAATTCTCCCCCGATGCCTGGCACTTTGGATGATCTCACTCGTCACATTCCCTGCCATCAGCTCTGCTTCTCAGCCCATTAACATCGACGGGCTGACTCTGAAACTGCAGCTTGAGATCAGGCGAATGATGTTGAGGGGAAATGTCCCTTCTGCTGCTGTTGCTCTTGTCTATAAAGACCGCATCATCTGGAACGGTGCATACGGCTGTTCCAACCTGTGGTCCCGGACTTTGGCAGATAAAGAAACGGTCTATCTTTTTGGCTCTATATTCAAAACCATGTCCATGTATGCTCTGCTGCAGCAAATGGAAGAGGGGAAGTTCAGACTGGACCAGCGTGTCAACGACTATCTGAGCAAGTTTAAAATAAGGGGAGAGGACCCTTCTAATCCTGTGACTTTCCGGCACCTTATGGCCCATGTCTCTGGCCTTCCCGCCGATTTCGGCCCGCATCAAGTCTG
>JAGLWV010000024.1 GCA_023133225.1 Candidatus Aminicenantota bacterium
AGTACGAGAGAAAGATTTTCGGATCGTACTCGACACTGCAGTCCGAAATGGAAACCGTAAGGAGCCGCTTCCTGATGACATGTTGTCTCAACAGGTTCTCACCGACGCGCAAATCCTCAGATTGCGAGATGCAGGGATAAAGGCAGAAAAACGCTTCAACAAGCCTCAGGACATCGAATGGGCATTCGATTCTAAAGGAAGATTGTTTATCCTGCAGGCCCGGCCTATCGTCTTTGCTAAAAATAAAGCTCCTTCAGAATCTATCCGAATATGGGATAATTCCAATATAATCGAAAGTTATCCCGGATTGACTCTCCCCCTCACTTTTACCTTTATTCGCGCCGGATATGAAAGCACGTTCTGTAAAGCTGCGGAAGGAATTATTTTCTTCAAGAAAACGTTGAGAAAGAGACAGGACATCTTCAACAACATGATCGGACTTCTGAATGGCAGGATCTACTACAACCTTTTAAACTGGTATGAAATGTTATCCTATCTCCCCGGCTTTAAAAAGCACAAGGAATCATGGGATCAGATGATTGGGATCTCGCACAAGATCAGTTTTCCCCAAAGCAAGCTGTCGCTGTTTAATAGCCTGGCTTCCTCTTTGCTTGTTGTTTGGAGGCTCCTGACAGTGGGAAGAACGGCTAAAATATTCTTCCGTCATTTCAACAGGGCTTACAATACATTCAAGACCATTGACCTTTCAAAATCCTCTGAACATCAATGTATTGCTCTTTATGACGCTCTGGGGAAAGAGATCAAAGACAAATGGTATTTGACTATACAGAATGACTTCTATGCCATGAAGTACTACGATTGGCTTAAGCATCTCTGCAAGAAGTGGGGATTAGACAAGCAGGCGAACCTTCATAACAATTTATTGTGCGGTGAACACGGTATCGAAAGCGTAGCGCCCGTTCGATCACTGGTCAATCTAGCGGAGACATTACATGAAAAGCCAGTTTATAAAGAACTGATCAGCAAGGAGGACAGTTATAGAATCTGGGACAATATTCAGAAGGACCCGGCTTATGCTGAAATCAAGGAGGCTCTTCAGTCGCATCTCAAAGACTATGGCGACCGGGGCCTGGAAGAATTGAAACTGGAAAATTCTACTTTCCGGGAAGAACCAGAAGCACTTATAGAGCTGATCAAAAACTACTATCACCTTGGACTATCTGTTAAATCATTCGAGGAAAAAGAGCAGAGAGTTCGAAAAGATGCCGAAGCCGTTGTGCAGGATCATTTGAAGAATCCCTTCAAACGGCTGGCCTTCCGGTTCGTGCTAAACAAGGCCCGCAAGGCTATTGCCAATCGAGAAAACATGCGTTTTGCGCGTACCCGCCTTTTCGGGATCATAAGACGGCTGTTCCAACGTTTGGCTATTCTTTTTGTTGAGAAAGGTCTGCTTGAGTCGATTTCCGATATCTATTATTTGACTGTGGACGAGGTCTTCAACCTTGTCCAGGGGACAGCGGTAACACAGAACCTCAAGGCTCTCGTCAAGATCAGAAAGTCAGAATATACGGAATATGAACACCACGCACTCAAAGAACGCATAAAAACAACTGGCATTCCCTACTTGAATTCTTTATCCGAGGACAAAACCAGAAACGGGAAAAATAAAAAATTAAATGGGATAACCTGCTCATCAGGAACCGCCGAAGGCAAGGCAAAAATAGTACTTGATCCACGTTCATCCAATGGGAACGGCGACTATATTCTGGTTGCAAAATCCACGGATCCCGGCTGGGTATTTTTAATGATAGGGTCAAAGGGGATAGTCGTAGAAAGAGGAAGCGTTCTTTCCCACACTGCGATTATTGGCCGGGAGCTGGGAATTCCAACAATTGTTGGAGTTAAAGATGCCACGAGAATTATTCCCGATGGCGCCAGGACGTCAATCAACGGCAGTACCGGAGAGATCCGATGGCAATAAAAAATTTTACATTTGACCGATCACTAGCCGACCCGTTCATTCGATTTGGCTATGACCACTATAAGGGAGATAACAACTGGATCCCTCCCTTTAAGGAAGAACTCTATCAGCAGCTTTCTCCATATTATCCTTTCTATAGTAAGAAGGGAAACGATCACAGGCATTTTCTTGCTCTTGCCGGGAATAGAGTGGTCGGCCGCATCTCGGCAATGGTTAATTCCGATCTGCTGGATAAAGACGGAACAGCAGTAGGAACGATCGGCTTTTTTGAGTGCATCGAGGACTATCAAGTTGCTTCAGACCTTCTGAGCACAGCGACAGGATGGCTCCACGAAAAATTAGGATTCAAGCGCATCTGGGGACCGATGAATTTTGATATCTGGCACTCCTATAGATTTATGACGAAGGGATATGATCAGAAGGTTTTCTATGGAGAGCCATACAATAAACCTTATTATCCAGATTTTTTTGAGAGATTCGGGCTCATACGCAAACAGGTATGGGACTCCATTGAAATAACTGAACGCAGTGTTCTCGAGAAAATGATTGCCCGTGGAGCCAGGCGTCATCAGATGCTTCTCAGCCGGGGCTACCGTTTTGTAACTTTTAATGAGCATGTTTTCAGGAAAGAACTACGAAAACTTCATTACATATTGACAGAAACATTCAGCGGATTTCTGGGATTTACTCCTCTTTCATTTACGGAGTTTGAGCAGCTTTTTTCCAAAAGTCGTTATGCACTTAATCCACGGCTTATTGTTTTTGCCTACGATGAGAACAACAAGCTGGCAGGATTCGCTCTAGCGCTTCTTGAGGTCTCTGATGCGATTCAATCCATGAACGGAAAAGATAATCTCATCGGCAAATTGAGATTTCTCCATAATCTAAGGCATGTTAACCGCATTAATTTTTATGCAGGTGGAATAACTTCTGAGGAAATAGCAAAAATGAGCGGATTGGCAAGAGCTGGATTCTACTGCGTTATCCGGCAAGCTCTGGATGAGGGCTACGAGAATATAATGATGACATTAATGGCGAAAAATAACAAAGTGCACGGCTTATTAGGAAAAAACATGAAGAAGACCGTGCGAGAATATACGCTGTATGAGTTGAACCTATGAATAATAAAATCGCAATAAAGTATTTTGACCGCAAGGAAGGTAAGCTCAGGACCGAACGGGTCTATGCCAGCGGATTCCTTTATTGGTCATACAACACTCGAACGGGCCAATGGGCGAGAGACTTGATCTTTCGAAGGAAGATTATTTCTTCACTTTACGGCTGGCTTCATAATTTGAGATGGAGCAGGAGGAAAATAAAATCTTTCGTCCAAAAAGTTGATGTGAATCTGGATGAACTGGAACGTCCTCTTGAGGATTTTTCAAGTTTCAACGAATTCTTCACCCGGGAAATAGATCTATCCAAACGCCCTGTGATTTTTGATCCACACATTTGTATAGCTCCCGTAGATGGTAAGGTCCTTGTCTACCCTGCCGTCAAACCCAACATAACTTTTCGGATCAAACGCAGCACATTCAACCTGCGCCGGTTCCTCGGTAACGATGGGCTGTCAGAACAATTTGCAGGCGGCTCGATGGTCATCAGCCGGCTTAGCCTGGCAGATTATCATCATATCCACTTCCCGGACTCAGGGGTCCCGCGCCAAGCAATATCCATCCCGGGAAATTACAATGCTGGTGGCCCGTATTCCTTACACACACTTTTACCTTTCTACACAGAAAACCATCGCATGATGACCCTTTTCGACTCCAACCATTTCGGTCAGATGATGATCGTTGAAATCGGAGCATTAACCGTTGGCTCTATACAGCAGCGTTTTTTACCCGATGCCCGTGTAACCAGAGGAGCAAAGAAAGGTTACTTCGAGCTCGGTGGTTCAACAGTCGTCTTGCTCTTTCAGAAAGGCATGATAGAACTCGATGAAGACCTTCAGATAAACACACAAAAAGACATTGAAACATCTGTTCGTTTTGGTGATTCCATCGGGAATAGTCCAGGTGCATTTTCAGATGGGAAGAAACAGAAAGGAGGTACATTCCAATGAGAATCTATTATTCACAGTGCTGGGAGGACCCGAAACCTTTGATGCAGTCTCTGGCAGTCACTCCAGAAGATGATGTCTTCTCAATAGCCTCAGGAGGTGATAATACCTTCGCACTTCTTTTAAAGAATCCACGTTCCCTTACAGCGATCGACAGAAATCCCGCTCAGATTTCCCTTGTGGAGCTCAAAATGCGTGCCATCGAACTGCTCGATTATGATGACTTTATCGGCTTCATCGGCGCCCGGCCCTCCAAGAACAGAGAGCAACTGTACTCCCACCTTCGACCGCTATTAAGCCAGGGAGCTAGAGGTTTCTGGGATATGAATTTCGAGACCTTACATAAGGGAATCATTCATTGTGGAAAGTTTGATCGCTATTTTAAGATTTTTCGCCAGTTTGTTCTTCCTCTCATTCACAATCGAAAAACTGTGACTACATTACTGGGTGCCACCTCGACCGAAGAGCAGGAACACTTTTACAATCAGACCTGGAATAACCGAAGATGGCAGGGATTGTTCCGCATCTTTTTTGGGAAATTTCTACTGGGGCGTCTGGGGAAAAATCCCTCAAACTTCCGGTATGTGACACTTGAAAACATCGCAGAAGAAATCATGAATTGGACAAGATATGGATTGACCAAAGTTCCCATTCACGAAAATTATTTTGTCGAATATATTATGACTGGAAGATACAGCAATCTAGACGCAGCCCATCCGTATCTTCAGGCCGCTAACTTTCTTATTTTAAAGGAACGTGTTGGACGAATGCAGCTTGTTTGTGAAAGCCTTGCTGATTACCTCAAGAGTTTAAAATCCGGGTCTGTTTCAAAATTCAATCTCTCTGATATTTTCGAATACATGTCTGATGAGGAGGTTGAATCAACACTTCAAGAAATGCTCCGGGTTTCCCGTCACGATTCGAGGTTAGCATTCTGGACTCTATTTGTACCCCGCCCTGTACCTTCATCCTTGAATGGACAGATAATCCATCTTTCTTCGGAATCAGAAAAGCTCTATTCTAATGCCCGCACTTTCTTCTATGGAAGTTTCGATCTGTGGAAAATCAAAGGAAGAAGCTCATAGCTGATAGCTCATAGTAAACAAATGTCATTCCCGCGAAGGCGGGAATCCAGGCTTATTCCTGACAGCTGATAACTCATGGCTCATGGCTGATAGCTCATAGAAACAAATGTCATTCCCGCGAAGGCGGGAATCCAGGCTTATTCCCGCTGAAGCATGAAACCATAAATACAAAAGGCTCTTATCCAGATATCTCTGGATTCCCGCCTTCGCGGGAATGACAGATAGAACGGAACAGACCAAAATGAAAAATTCTTCAAAATCAGAAAATATGTTATTATATTGATAATAAGTTAACCTGGATTATTCACAAGTCGAGGTTGCTACAAATGAAGGTGTCGGCATATTTTATGAATAAGTCAGGTTAAAAGGAGGCAGCAACATGTCAAAACAACATCTCCTAAAAATAGCATCATTTACCTTGCTATCATTGATTCTATCTTCACTCTCAATACCCACTACTATAGAAAAAGAAAAAACCTTGCCCACATTAAAAACCAAACCTACAACAATCGCGATCTTTAAGAATGGGCTTGCTTTTTTCATAAGAGAGGGAGAAGTCACACTCAGAGATAAATGGGCCGTTACAGAACATGTACCAAAGGCAACTTTAGGTTCATTATGGATCAGTTCCTTAGATAAAGAAGCTCAATTAGAAGAAGTCATCGGTTTTTTTGATGAAGTAAAAAGCGAGACTGAGGCCATCACCTTACAGGAACTTCTTAAAGCCAATATCGGAAAAAAAGCAATAATAATGGCTAACAAGGTTATTGATGGAATAATTAAATCAGTGCCCGAAAATAGACTGCCGTCTCAAGAAGGCATACAGCTCCCTTCTCAATATAGTTCTCGACGTATTCAGCCTCAGGGAGCAATAATAGCAATAATCAGCACAAAGGATGGGGATATTGCCATAAACAAGAATTCTATTTCCTGGATCGAATTTCCCGGCAACTACTCTGCCAAAATCCTGAGTAAAGGAAAAGCAAAGAGAATTAAATTCAAAATGGCTACCCGAAAGAACAAAGCGAAACTCAGTCTGTCCTATTTGCAAAAAGGAATAAGCTGGATTCCCAGTTATCTGGTCAATATAGAAGACCCGAAGAAAGCCAGGATAACCATGAAAGCTACTCTTATCAATGACACTGAAAACCTGGAGAATGTGGATGCCTTCTTTGTTGTCGGCTATCCAAATTTTATATATGCCGATATCCTCTCTCCTATGGCTTTAGATCAAGCTCTCAATCAGTTCGTAACCAGTTTAGAATCAGGCGGCAGGCAACGAGGAGAATACAGCCGGTTGGCAAACATTATGAGACAAAGTGTGTCTGCAGGATTTCAAGACGAAAGCCGGGCACAGCCTTTGGATTATGGCTATGACGCTATAAAGGGTGTACCCGGTGCTTCTGAGGAAGACCTTTTTCTCTACCACAAAAAAGGCATCCATTTGAAAAAAGGAGAGCGAGCCTATTACCATATTTTTTCCGGAATAGTCGATTATAAACACATTTACGAATGGAATGTGCCCGATACAATAAATGTAGACCCGAGAGGATATCAGCGATCAGGACAGCAGCCAAAGGAAAAAGAACAGGTCTGGCACTCCATTAAACTGACAAACTCCACTGCCTATCCCTGGACGACCGCGCCGGCTTTTACAATCAGCGGCTGGAAGCCCCTGGCACAGGACATTATCAACTACACCCCAAAGAGTACCAAGACCAATCTGAAGTTGACTATTGCTACTGATATCAAAACGAATAGACACGAATACGAAACAGAGAGACAGAGGGATGTCAGGCTATACCGCAGCTCCTATGACCTGGTTACCGTGAAGGGAGAGTTGTATATCAAAAATGCAAAATCCAAAGCTGTGACTATGGAGATTAAAAAGAAGGTTACCGGTGAAGTTC
>JAGLWV010000240.1 GCA_023133225.1 Candidatus Aminicenantota bacterium
GCTGTTCGAGAGGCTAAGGAAGAAACATCCCTCGACATCCAGCTCAAAAGGCAAATGTTTACCTATTCAGACCCGAAACGTGATCCCCGCCAGCATACAATTTCAACGATCTATGTAGCCACAGCACGGGGAAGACCGAAAGCTCAGGATGACGCGAAAGAAATCGGGATATTCACAAAAGAAGAGCTCCATTTCCCTCTTGCCTTTGACCATCAAAAAATCCTGGCTGATTATTTCAAGCAAAGAAAACCGGAGTGCGAAAAACACGATGCGCAAAACTAAAGGAAAAAAGACAAAAGAGGTTGATGATCTGAGTCTAAAAGAGGTCTGCAGAGTCTGGGGACCCGCAGAAGCTGAAGTGCTCAAGAGTTTTCTCAAAAGTAACGGAATTACTTGTCTCCTCAGGGGTAATGTGGTTCAATCGATCCACCCCTTTTCATTAGACGGCTTGGGTGAGATAAGAATCCTCGTCCCGGATAAAGATTATTCTTCTGCTAAAGAGCTCCTGAAATCGCACAGTAAAGAATAAAGATAGATAAAAAAGGGGACATAAATAGGGGGTAAATAGGGGGACAGGTAAATAGGGGGACACAATACTTATTTCCTGATTTATTTAATTGTTTATTCTTCGGAAATAAGTATTGTGTCCCTCTATTTATTCTGTGTCCCTCTATTTATTCTATTTATTATTATTTATTTCGGAAATAAGTATTGTGTCCCTCTATTTATTTTAGAAATAAGTATTGTGTCCCTCTATTTATTTTATTTATCACTGTCCCTCTATTTATTAACATGTCGCAGCATCTGGATATAGTAGTCCTTTTTCTTTCCGTACAATATATAGAAAACAAAAAAAATAAATGATTTTTTTCCCTAATTTTTGCTTGACATTGGTGCCATTCTCCCCTATATTCATAGAAAAACGGGACAAAACGGGAAAAAATGGGAAATTTTCTAATAGGAAGCTATACAGTAAAGTTCGATAAGAGCGGGCGGATAAAAATTCCTGAAAAATTTCGCCTCGCTATAGAAGAAGAATATGGAAAATCTTTATTCATTACTTCCCTGACTGATGAATCCGTTCAGATTTATCCTCTTTCAGTTTGGGAAAAGCTCACAGGCATATCTAATGAAGGCGCTATTCATCTCAACCCTTCAGTTAGAAAGTTCATGATACGCGTTAATAGGAAAGGAAATCAATATGAAATTGACGCCAGGGGGCGCATCTTGGTCAATCAGACTTTAAGAGAAATGGCAAATCTCGAAAGCGAAGTCGAGGTCATCGGCCTCTCCAATCATCTGGAAGTCTGGAATAGGGATAAACTCGATGAAAAACTCGAGAAAAAGCCGCTGACAAACGAAGATTTTGAAAGCATAGTAGATCTTTTACCTCATGGAAAAACCGAATGAGCACCAACGGCCACATTCCAGTTCTTTTAGAAGAAGTTATGAATTTCATGGACATTATGCGGGAAGGAGTTTACGTGGACTGTACGATCGGACTTGGAGGCCATGCTTTCGAAATAGTTAAAAGAAACCCCAAGGCTCTTCTCATCGGTTTTGACATTGATGAAACGTCTCTCCTTAAAGCAAAAGAGAAGCTCAAACCGTATGCAGACCGGGTAGAACTTTACCTCTCGGACTTCAGGTATCTCCCCGACCTTAAAATAGATTTCTCTCAGACCAAGGGAATCCTGCTTGACCTGGGAATTTCCTCTTTTCAACTCGATTCCCCGGAACGGGGATTTAGTTTTAGTAAAGAGGGGCCTCTCGACATGAGGATGGACCTCAGGAACAGGACGACAGCACATAGAATTATCAATAAATATTCAGAATACAAACTCGCTCAAATTTTTCATGAATACGGAGAACTCAAACAGGCAAGGAGGCTCGCCAGAGAAATTGTTTCAATGAGAAAATCGGAAAAAATAGAAACCACAGTCCAGCTTCGCCGTATTGCCGAGCATGTCTGCCGCTGGAGACCCCAAAAAGGAAAAATTCATCCTGCTGCAAAGCTCTTTCAGGCCATCAGGATTGAAGTCAACCAGGAGTTGAAGAGCCTTTCCAGTTTTTTAGAGAGGATTTTTCAAAAAATTCCGAAAAAAGCACGCATCACTGCCATCTCCTTTCATTCTTTAGAGGATAGAATAATCAAGCATACCTTTTCCGCCCTTGCTGTGCCGAAGAACTCTCATCCTGAATTTAAAATATTGACAAAAAAGCCGCTTATCCCCTCAGAAGAGGAAATTGCCAAAAATTTCAGATCAAGGTCGGCCAAACTCAGGGCCGGCGAGAAAATCTAGATGGTAAGAAAAAAATTCAACAAAAAAGAAATACTACTCGGCTTTCTTATCACAATTCTTGTTATCTCCATTCTCACTTTTTACATCTGGCATCAAATGGAATCCATCAGGATCGGGTATGAAACAGGTGAGCTGGAAAAGAGAATAAATACTTTAATTAAGAAAATTGAAATACTGGAAGTAAAAAAATCGCACCTGCTCTCTCTCGAAAAGGTTGAAAAAATTGCCATAGAAGAACTGAACCTTGCTAAGCCCAAAGAAAATCAGATCATCTACGATAATTTCCATCCCTGATCTAAAAAAACAGATTTTATGAGTATCTTGTATCAAAAAAAAGCACAAAAAAGAACCATCATCGTGGCTTTCTCTCTTGTGTTCTGGTTAAGCATACTCATGGTCCGCCTCGTCCAACTCCAGGTCTTTGAACATGTCCCCTCAAAAACTGTGGTCACAGGCCAAAATCAGATCGAACATACTATCTACCCCAAAAGAGGAACGATTTTTGACTGTACAGGTAATATTCTGGCACGAACCATCCCAAGCCAATCTGTTTACTATGCCCCCCTCGAAGGCGAACCTTATCATCTTCAGCTAGAGAAAATAAACCAACTGCAGAAAGCTCTGGATTTATCCGAGAATGAGCTCAAGAAAATAGCAGGAAGGATAGAAAAAAAATCCACTTTTATCTGGATAAAAAGAAAAGTTGGTCCGGAAGAGGAAAAAAAAGTAAGAACCCTTTCCCTGGAAGGGGTCCATTTCCTGGAAGAAAACAAGAGATTCTACCCTAAGGGAAAACTGGCTGCCCATCTTCTAGGAAGGGTTGATATCGATCAGAATGGAGCTACCGGGATCGAATACAGATACAACTCCGAGTTAAAAGGTAAGAAAGGAAAATACCTTAGACTGAAAGACGCAAGGAAAAAAGAATACCGTTTTGATATTCAGAAAGAACCTGAAGCAGGAAAAGATATAATCCTTACCATTGATGAGACCATCCAGTATTACGTAGAAAAAGAGCTGGAAAAAACCATCCATAATACCGGAGCAGCGTGGGGGACGGTTATCATTTCTCAGCCTGCCACAGGAAGAATCCTGGCTATGGCTAACTACCCCTCATACGACCTGAACAATCTCCCGTCAAATCCGATCCCGCACGACAGGAATCTCGCCATCCACCATAATGTTGTACCTGGCTCGACCTTCAAGATTGTAACTGTTTCAACAGCCCTGGAAGAAAAAAAAGTTAAATTTAACGAAATCATCAACTGCAGCGAGATGTCTGTCCAAATAGGAAAAAAGGTCATCAAAGACTACAAGAGGTTTGGATTCCTCTCCTTTCCCCAGGTTATCGCTTACTCTTCCAATGTAGGGACCATTCAAATCGGCCAACGCCTCGATGTTGATAGATTCTACACAGCAATAAGAGATTTCGGTTTTGGCCAAAAAACCGGGATCGACCTTCCTGCCGAAGAAAAAGGGATCTTCAAACATCTGGACGATTGGGAAAAAACCTCTCCTGTTTTTCTGTCCATCGGGTATGAAATCTTAGCCACTCCGATCCAAATTCTCCAAGCGCTTAACATTATCGCTACGAAGGGCTACATGATCACCCCAAGGGTTGTAATAAAAATCCTGGATTCCTCAAAAAGAGCGAAAGAACTGCTTCCCAAATGGAAAAAGATAATATCAGAGAAAACAGCATCAAAAATAATTTCCATTCTCGAAATGGCTGTGGCAGAAGGAACCGGAAAAGAAGCTCAGCTAGAAAGATATAAAGTTGCCGGAAAGACCGGAACGACACAGAATTTAGACCCCTCCACCGGTAGTTATTCCACAACCGTTCATACTTCCTCTTTTGCCGGATTTGTGCCGGCAGATGATCCGGCGATATCCATGATCGTAGTCATTGCTGAACCTGAGGGCCCTTACTACGGAGGCGAGGTCGCAGCTCCGGTCTTTCGCGAGATCGCAAGCTTTGTTCTCCGTTATCTCCACATTCCGCCCCAAAGAGGCCGGCCAAACATTCTTGCAGAAAACCGCTGGAGACAGAACGAAAGATGATGCTCAAAAACATGCTGGAAGGAGTTCCTCTTTTAATCTTCAGCGGAAGCGAGAACGAAGATATTAAAGGAATTGCTTATTCTTCAAAAAATGTCCAGCCTGGTTTCCTGTTTACTGCTCTAAAAGGAGTGAAAAAAGATGGGTTTGATTTTATAGAGGAAGCACTTCTCAAAGGAGCCTCTACTTTTCTATCTGAAAGGCCAAGGCCGGAAAATTTCTCAAAAAACTGGATTCAGGTTCCAGACTCACGGGAATCGCTGGCTCTGTGCTCAGCTAATTTTTATTCTCACCCTTCCCAAAAAATGAAAATCGTCGGCATCACCGGAACAAAAGGAAAAACGACCACCACTTATTTGCTGGAGGAAATATTAAAAAAATCCCATCTCCGCCCTGGTGTGATCGGAACGATCTCATACCGAGGACCCGAGATGGAAATTTCTGCCGGCAGAACTACACCAGAAGCACCGGATATACAGAGGATGTTGGGAGAAATGCTTGTCAACGGGGCTACCCACTGTTTGATCGAAGTCTCCTCCCATTCCTTAGACCTCAAGAGGGTGCTGGGGATAGGATTTGATACCACTGTTTTCACAAACCTGAGCGGTGACCACCTGGATTATCATCAATCTATGGAAAAATATTTTGAAGCCAAAAAAAAGCTGTTTTTTCTCAACGGCAAAAAAAGTATGGCAGTCGTCAACTCAGACGACTCATGGGGAAAAAAACTGATATCCCAGCTTTCCATGGAAATAATCACCTATGGTCTCGAGCCGGCCGCTCATGTACGGGGCGAACATTTCAAGCTCACCGAAAAAGGAACCGAACTTTTGATAAAACATCCGGCAGGAGAGCTCTCTGTTTTCTCGCCTCTTCTGGGAAAGCCCAATGTCTATAACATCCTGGCTTCTGTTGCCGTCGCTCTCACCCTGAACATACCTGCTCAGGCAATAAAAGAGGGAATCGCCGCCCTCCAAGGAGTTCGGGGAAGGTTTGAAAAGATCGAGAACTCTCTTGGACTTCATATTTTTGTCGATTATGCGCATGCAGATGATGCACTCCGGAATTTACTGGAAACTGCCCACGAACTCAATCCCAGGCGTATCCTCCTGGTTTTCGGCGCAGGCGGGGACCGGGATAAAACAAAAAGACCAAGGATGGGGAAGATCGCAGGAACCCTGGCCGACTGGACGATTATCACTTCTGATAATCCCCGCTCAGAGGAGCCTCTGGCAATAATCTCGGATATAGAAAAAGGCATAAAAAAAACCGGAACAAAGAATTATCAAATTCTCCCTGACCGGAAAGAAGCAATAGAAGAGGCTCTTTCCCTCGGAAAAAAAGGGGATTATATTCTTGTTGCCGGAAAAGGACACGAAAACTACCAGATCATCAAGGATAAGGTTAACCATTTCGATGACGCCGAAGTCATCAGAGAAATCCTTAAAAGGAAGGAAGCGAACTGAAGATGGTAGAGCTTCGATTGAGTGAGATAGCGCAAAAAATCGATGGAAAAATCCTGCAGGGCTCTGCCTCGCACACCTTTCATAAGTTCAACATAGACTCGCGGTTGACGGAGCCGGGAGAACTCTACTTTGCTTTGATCGCCGAACGGAATGGACATGAGTTTGTTCACTCGGCTGTCCGCAAAGGTGCTTCGGGAGCTGTGATTTCTCAGAAAATAGATACTCCAAACAAGGGCACCGCTTTCATTCTAGTCAACGATACTCTTGAAGCACTCCAGAAACTTGCCAGAAAAGTTCTCTCCGAGTTTCCTGTTAAAGTTATCGGCATCACGGGAAGTATAGGTAAAACAACAACCAAAGAGTTTACATTTGACCTTCTTTCTCGAAAATTCAAAGTGCTCAAGTCTGAGGGAAACTTTAATAATCATCTTGGTGTTCCCCTCTCTCTTCTTAAGCTGACAGACCGGCATGAGGTTGCAGTCCTGGAGATGGCCATGAGTGCTCCTGGAGAAATAAGAGCCTTGACCCGCATCGCTCCTCCCGACATAGCTGTTTTAACCAACATCAAACCCGTCCACCTCCAGTTCCTCAAAAGTTTAGAAGAAATAGCACTGGCTAAAAAGGAGATTCTCGAAGGAACAAAAAAAGACGGGACAGCAGTCTTAAACAGAGATGACTCCCTCATCTCAAATATTGCAAAAGACTGGAAAGGGAAGAAGCTTTTTTTCGGCCTCTCTGAAGATTGCGATGTCCGTGCCCATAATATCCAAAAAACGGGCTGGGAAGGAATGTCCTTTGACTTGATCTACGGTAAGGCAAAGGCAAAAGTACACTTTCCTTTCCTTTATGAAAGCCATCTTTACAACCTTCTTGCATCTGCGGCAGTAGGATACGCTTTATCCATGCCTATCAAAGACATCCTCGTTCAGATAAAATCCATCCGGCCTCTTTCTATGAGAGGAGTCCTCGTCCATCTTAAAAATAATATTAAACTTATCGATGACTCCTACAATTCTAATCCGGCGGCGCTGGAATTAGCTTTGAAGGGACTGAATGATCTCCCTGCGAAGAGAAAAATTGCAGTGCTGGGTGATATGTTAGAACTGGGAGAAAAAGAGGTTGAATACCATCTTCAAGCCGGAAAACAGGCTGCACAACAGGGATGGGATATCCTGATAACCGTCGGCCCTCTAAGCCGGCACATGGCTGAAGGGGCTCTTTCGGCGGGAATGAGAACCGACCAGGCTTTCACTTTCGAAGATTCCGAACAAGCTGCAGAGGAGATATGGCCTCTGCTCCAGGAAGGAGACCTTGTTCTGGTCAAGGGATCAAGAAGGATAAAAACAGATAAAATCGTTGAAAAATTAAGACGGAAAGGATCATAACGTGCTTTATTACCTTCTAGTTCCGCTGAAAAAGTACTTTATCTTCTTCAACGTATTTCGCTACATCACGGTAAGATCGGCTTTAGCCGGAATCACTGCTTTACTCATAGCCCTCATTTTAGGTCCTCTTCTGATCAAAATGCTGAAAAAATACAAGATCGGAGAAGAGATCAGGCCCGATGGACCCGAATCCCATTTTGAAAAAAGAGGGACTCCTTCGATGGGAGGAATTCTGATAATCGGCGCGACTGTTTCCTCCACGCTTCTCTGGGGTGAATTGACCAATTCCTATGTCCGTCTGGCAATGTGTACCATGCTTCTCTTCGGTCTGCTTGGCTTCTGGGATGATTTTCTAAAAATCATAAAAAAAGAATCCAAGGGGCTCATCATCCGCCACAAGCTTTTCTCCCAGATTGCCTTAGCAGGGATCATCGGATTCTATCTTGTCTTTCTCGGATTGACCGGAGAGTTCAGCCTTCAACTGAGCTTTCCGTTTTTCAAGAAATGGATTCCCTATCTGGGCTGGCTCTATCTTCCATGGATCATTCTTATCCTCGTGGGGTCTTCCAATTCGGTTAACTTCGCTGACGGACTCGATGGACTGGCTATCGGCCTCACCTTTATCAGTGCCACCGCCTTCACGGCTCTTTCGTATATTGCCGGGCATGCGGTCCTGTCTGGCTACCTGGACACCGTATTCGTCCCACCTGCCGCAGAGCTCACCGTATTCGTAGGAGCTATGGCGGGAGCCTGCCTCGGTTTTCTCTGGTATAACTGTCATCCCGCCCAGATCTTTATGGGAGATGCAGGGGCTCTCTCGCTGGGAGCGACTATCGGAGTGATCGCTATCCTTATTAAGCAGGAATTCCTTCTTTTTATGGTTGCGGGAGTCTTCATTCTGGAGGCTTTCTCTGTTCTGCTTCAAATTACCTATTTTAAACTGACAGGAGGAAAAAGAATTTTTAAGATGGCTCCGCTCCATCATCACTTCGAACTCATGGGGTGGTCTGAGGAGAAGATCGTGATTCGTTTCTGGATTATCAGCATTATTTTTGCCCTTTTCAGCCTTGCCACTCTAAAACTAAGATAAAATGGAACTCAAAGGAAAAAAAGTTCTGGTCGTAGGTTTGGGAAGCACAGGTGACGCGCTCTGCCGTTTTCTCCTTCATCATGGAGCCCGAGTGAAAGTCAGCGAAAAGAAGAAAACAGAAGATCTGGGGCAAAAAATATCATTCTGGGAGCAGGAGGGCGTGACTGTAGAAACAGGGAATCACGAGCAAAAATCCTTCATCAAAGCTGATTTAATTGTGCCCAGCCCTGGAGTTCCCTGGATTCCCGAGCTCGAAGCCGCAAAAATACATGGTGTAAAAATCATTTCTGAGATAGAACTGGCGTACAGATTTCTTAAAGGAAAAATCGTTGGGATAACGGGCACGAACGGCAAATCATCCACCGCGACTCTTACCCATAAAATCCTGAAAGAAGGAGGATTCCCGGCCTATCTTGCAGGAAACATCGGGACACCTCTAATAAGCTTTGTCGAAGACAGCAGTGACGAGCACATTTATGTTGTTGAAATCTCGAGTTTCCAGCTCAAACATGTCGAACAATTCAGAGCCTCGATCTCAGTCTACCTCAATATCACTCCTGACCATCTGGATTGGCACCCCTCCTTTGATGATTATTACTCTGCAAAAAAGAAGCTTGTTATTTCTCAAAAAGAAAATGACATCTCCATTCTTAATCGAGACGATCCCAGGGTCTGGGCTTTAAGGGAAAAGGTGAAATCTCGAGTTTACGCCTTCAGCCGAAAAGGCAGGGTCTCGCCGGGATGCTTCCTCCAGGGAGACTGGATTGTGATCTCGAATTCAAAAGAAGAAAAATTAATAAGAACTTCTGAAATTCCTCTTATGGGAATTCACAATCAGGAGAACATCATGGCCAGCGCGCTGGTGGGTCACATTCTTGGCTTATCTCTCTCCAGGATAAAAGAGCCGATTCAAGACTTTCAAGGCCTTGAACACCGGCTGGAAAAAGTCAGAACCGTAAATGGAGTTGATTTTTTTAATGACTCCAAGGCGACAAACGTGGATGCCTCGTTCAAATCCATTCAGAGCTTTAGCCGCAAAATCATTCTCATCCTGGGTGGAAGGGACAAAGGAGGTGATTTCCGAAGATTAAGAGAACCGATTAAAGAAAAGGTGAAAAAGGTTATTCTCCTCGGCGAAGCCAAAGAAAAAATAAGAACCGCTTTAAATAACTCTGCCCCGATGGAGAATGTTTCATCTCTGAAAGACGCCGTCCAGGCTGGCTATTCCGAAGCAACGCCCGGTGAAGTCGTCCTTTTTGCACCGGCATGTACAAGCTTCGACATGTTTCGAAACTTTGAAGAAAGGGGAAAGGCTTTTAAGCACGAAGTCTCAGTCCTTGAACATAATCTCAGCAAGGAAAAAACGTAAGAACATGGAAATATTCAGATCCTACGGTTTCGATAAGCCACTTTTTTTCGCCACACTCGCCCTCATTACTGTGGGATTAGCCATGGTTTATAGCTCTTCGAGTATCATAGCCATCGAAAAATACAATAATACTTTCCATTTCTTTATTTATCAACTCATAGGAACAGGTATCGGAATAGTTCTCATTTTTCTGATCCTTCCTATAAAGAGGCCAGTTTATCAGAATTTTTACCTTATTCATGGATTACTTTTGCTCTCTCTTATTCTTCTGGTTCTTTGTTTCCTCATGCCGCCTCTGGCCAAAACGAACCGATGGATCCAGTTCTTAGGATTGCGATTCCAGCCTTCGGAATTAGCAAAAATAAGCCTCATTCTCTTTCTCGCCTACCACCTTAACCGGGGAAAAGACAAGCTGAATGAATATCGAACTTTTCTGTTTCCTTTGACCATCATTTTTCTTTTTATCCTGCTGATAATCAAAGAGCCTGATTACGGCACAGCCATGATGATCTTTATCATCTGCGCGATTATGCTCTTTATAGCAGGAGTGAAACTTAAATATTTCTTTTACTTTGGATTCTTATCTTTAAGTCTATTTGCTTTTTATCTTTTCCAGGCTAAATACAGGCTGGACAGAATCTTTGCCTTTTTAGCGCCTACACAAGACCCTCAAGTGACTGGATATCAGATCATTCAGTCAAAACTGGCCATCGGTTCAGGGGGCCTTTTGGGAGTCAGTATCGGAGAAAGCACCCAAAAACTCTTCTTTCTTCCCTGTGCTCACACCGACTACATATTTGCCATTGCCGGAGAAGAACTCGGTCTGATCGGCACCTCGGCCATTCTCCTCCTTTTTCTCATCTTCTTCTGGAGAGGATTGGTCATCTCCTTAAGAGCGACCAACTTCTTCAGCCAGATCACCGCTGCCGGGATTACTCTGGCCATCTTTTTCCAAGCTCTCCTGAACGTAAGCATCGTCATTGGATTAGGACCGCCGACAGGTATTCCTCTCCCCTTGATCAGCTTCGGAAGGTCTTCTCTCGTATGTACTCTCTTCAGCATCGGCATTCTGCTCAATATCTCACAAAGAAAAAAGGTCGCTCGAAGATAAAAATGAAGGAGAAAAAAATCATCATAAGCGGCGGAGGAACAGCAGGTCATCTTTATCCGGCTTTAACTGTTGGAAATAAGCTTATAGAAAAAAATCCCCATCTCCGTTTGACATTTGTCGGAAGCAACAGAGAGCTGGAAAGAAATATCATGAAACATTACAAGGCTGAATTTATCGCCTTAAAAATTGAAGGCATAAAGGGAAGAGGTTTGAAAACCATCAAATCTCTCTTCCTCCTCCCATTTTCTTTTTTAAAATCATTCGCCATACTTCTCCGCATAAAGCCCTGCCTGGTCATCGGAGTAGGAGGCTATAGTTCAGGACCCATTGTGCTCCTTGCTTCGTTAATGAGAATTCCCACGCTGATCCTCGAACAAAATCTCTACCCCGGACTTACGAACAGGCTTCTTCTTCGCTGGGTTCAAAAAGCCGCTGTCTCTTTTAAGAATTCGCTTCCATATTTCAAAGGAAAAGGAGTATTTATCGGAAATCCGGTAAGAGAAGAATTTCACCATATCTCACCCAAAAAAAGGACAGCTCATCTCACTCTTCTTATCTTTGGAGGAAGCCAGGGATCACACTTTCTGAACAAGGGGATAACCGCCACTCTTCCACTTTTCAAAGAAGAAAAAGAGAAATTGAAAATATTCCATCAAACAGGGAAAAAGGATTTCGACTGGGTCAAAAAAAGCTACACCCAAAACAACTTTAAAGATGTAACTGTTAAATCCTATTTCTATGAGATGGCCAATTATTTTCAAATATCAGATCTGGTCATATGTCGTGCGGGCGCAACCACAGTCGCAGAACTCATCGCCTCTCAAAAGGCATCTCTGCTGATCCCCTTCTCCCAGGCCACTGACAATCATCAGGCTCTCAATGCCGGAGAACTGGCAGCGATAAAGGGAGCCGAAATTATCCTTGAAGAAGAATTCTCCCCCGAAATACTCGCTGGAAAAGTCTTTTATTTATTAAAAAACAAAGAAAAAATCACTCAAATGGAAAAAAATCTGGCTGGATTGAAGACAGAAAACGTAGCCGAGAAAATATCGGGCCTCTGCTACGAACTTATGGAATCAGGTAGAAGGAGTAATTAAGTGGTCAAACAGGTTTACAGGAAGATCCATCATATCCATATGATAGGTATAGGCGGCACAGGCATGAATGGAATCGCCGAGGTGCTCCTGAACCTGGATTACAGGATTTCAGGGACAGATATCATCGAGACCGAAGTGACTCAGCGTCTTGTCCACCTCGGTGCACAAATCACTATCGGCCACAAAGCTGAAAATGTTAAAGGTGCGGATGTCGTCGTTATCTCCTCCGCTATAACAGAAGACAATGTTGAAGTCACGGAGGCACGGCGCCTTAAAATACCGGTTATTCCCCGGGCGGAAATGCTGGCAGAATTGATGAGGATGAAATACGGAATCGCCGTGGCTGGCTCTCATGGAAAAACATCTACCACTTCCATGATTGCCCAGGTGCTGGAAACAGGCAACTTTGATCCGACAATTATTGTGGGCGGCCGTTTAAACACTATAGGCGCCCACGCAAAACTGGGCGCAGGGGATTTTATCGTTGCCGAAGCCGATGAAAGCGACCGCTCCTTTCTCTTTCTGCCCCCTTTTATCGCGGTTCTTACCAACCTGGATGATGAGCATCTTGACCAGTACAAGACAATTGAAGAAATCAAAAAAGCCTTTATCAGTTTTGCCAACAAAGTCCCTTTTTACTGTCCCATCGTCCTTTGCCTCGATGACCCCAATCTCCAGGCTTTGATTCCATCGCTTGATCGAAGAATCATCAGCTACGGATTCTCTGCCCAGGCAGACATCTTTGCCCGCGATAAACAATTTGAGAAATTTACGAGCACTTCTACTCTCTATCTGAAAGGTAAAAAACTAGGGAAAATGAAGCTTAATGTTCCCGGTGTTCACAGTATATATAATGCCATGGCAGCAGTGGCCGTAGGACTGGACCTGGACATACCTGTTCACCTTATTCTGCAAGCTCTGGAAAGCTACCAGGGCTCAGGCCGCCGCTTTGAGCTAAAAAAAGAAGTGAACGATATTATGATTATTGAAGATTATGCCCATCACCCCACAGAAATAAGGGCCACCCTTGAAGCAGCCAAGAAAGGATGGTCACAAAGGGTTGTTGCCGTCTTCCAACCCCATCGTTACACACGTCTCTCTCTTCTCATGAAAAGCTTTGCCACCTCATTCAACCAGGCCGATGTTCTTATCATCTCAGAAGTATACCCGGCAGGAGAAAAACCTGTCGAGGGAATCTCGGGCAGAGTTCTCTTCGAGGAAGTTGAGCAGTTCGGCCATAAAAATATATTTTTTGAATCAGAGATGAATAAAATCCCTTCCCTGCTCAAAAAAATCGCTGAACCTGGAGATATGATCCTTGTCCTGGGAGCTGGGAATATAAGCCGGATTATTCCGGATATTATAAAAACACTGGGAGCAAGAGGATAACTATGCCTTCTCATCTTAATCCACCTTTCAAGCACAGAACATACACACTCCCATCCCAGCCGATGCAGTTCCAAAGAGGAAAAGGAAAAATAAAACCTGTAAAGATCAAAAGAAATGCCAAATTGAAATTCAGGCATATTCTTTTCTCTCTCTTTCTTCTGGGCGGAATATTCTATTGTATCCAGCAAGCATATCTCTGGCTGATTTCCTGGGATAATCTCACTATAAAAAACGTAGCAATTTTATGCCGCAAGAACGAGGTGAAAGAGGAGATCCAGCGCTATTTGGAAGGAAGAAATCTGGGAAATATGCTCCTTTTTGACATCAGCCACCTTCAGAAGGCCTTTACATCTCACAGGTGGATTAAAGAGGTTAGTGTGAGAAAAATCCTTCCGGCCACCTTGAAGATCGAGGTCAAAGAAAGAAGCCCGGCTGCTCTGTTGAAAAAGAAAGAACTTTACCTTATAGACGAAGAAGGAGTGCTGCTTGAAATAATTGAACCGGGAAAAGAGATGAATCTGCCTCTTCTGATCGATTCTAATAATTTCCAAGAGGAATACGAAGAAAAACTCAAATCGGCATGGAGATGTCTAACCAGCCTGTCAAATTCAGAGAAAGAGCAGCTCGGTGTTATAGACCTCACAGATTACAACAACGTCATTGTCCAGCTCAAAAACAAACAGACAAAGCTGATTCTCGGGAATGACCACTTTGCTCAGAAACTCAAATCATTCCAAGAATACAGATCAAGATTAGACAGGTACGGAGAGCTCGAATATGTTGACCTTCGTTTCGACGGCCGGATATACATCAAACCTAAGAATAATCCTTTTGGGGACTTCATATCAAACTCATATAAGGAGGCTAACTGATGCCAAAAAATGGTTATATTGTCGGACTTGACATAGGAACAAAAAAAGTAGCCGCCATCATAGGTGAAATCACTGAAAATAAAAAAATCGAGATTATCGGTATAGGCACTGCCGAATCCAGAGGGCTGAGAAAAGGAGTCGTGGTTAACCTGGATGCGACAGTCGATGCCATCAAAAAAGCCCAGGAAGAAGCTGAGCTTATGGCAGGCGTTGAAATAGATTCAGCCTTTGTTGGAATCTCCGGCGCACATATAAAAAGTTTCAACAGCAGAGGAGTCATCGCCGTATCAAGTAAAAACAGAGAAATTTCGCGCGAAGACATACATCGTGTTATCGACCAGTCCAAGGCCGTATCGATCCCCCCTGATAGAGAAATCATTCATATCATTCCCCAGGAGTTTTTGGTCGATGAGCAGGATGGGATCAAAGATCCCCTCGGTATGAACGGGATAAAACTCGAAGTCAATGTCCACATCATAACGAGCGCTAACACTTCCGTTCAAAACCTGAAAACCTGCATAGGACGGGCCGGTATTGAAATCGAACAAATTGTCCTCAACCAGATTGCTGCGAGCACTTCTATTCTTTCCCATGATGAGATGGAACTTGGAGTGGGCTTGATTGACATTGGCGGAGGAACGACTGAAATATCCATTTTTGAACGGGGGAGTCTGTGGTATACATCCATAATACCCATCGGAGGAGATAATTTCACCAATGATATCGCGGTCGGCCTCCGGACTCCCATTCCCGAGGCTGAAAAAATAAAGAAAAAATTTGGCTGTGTATCCAGCCCGATATTAGATGAGCAGGACACCATAGAAGTCCCCTCAGTGGGGAGTGGCAAAAAATCCAGAGTCCTTTCCAGGCAATTATTAGCCGACATTATCCAACCCAGGGCAGAAGAAATCTTTCGTTTAGTAGATAACGATATCAAGCGGATGGGATACGAAAAATCTCTCAATTCGGGGATCGTTCTGACAGGTGGGACAGCACTGCTGGAAGGATTGGAAGAGGCTGCCGAACAAATCTTTGATCTGCCTGTCAGGCGGGGCGATCCAAGCGGCATAGGAGGTCTGGTAGACAGGGTCAACACTCCAGACTATGCCACTGCGGTTGGCCTCATCCTTTACGGATACAATCAATGGAAAGAAAAAGGTTTCTCTAAAGAAAGAAAAAAAACTCTTTGGGCAAAAGTCAAAGATTGGCTCAAAGAAGCATAGGAGGAAACAATGAGTGAAAAAACGAGAGGTAAATTAAAATTTCATTTAGTGGAAGACCGCATAGGTGCAAAAATCAAGGTTATCGGGATCGGCGGCGGAGGAGGCAATGCCGTAAACAGGATGATCCAGACCGGAATCGAAGGAGTGGATTTTATCGCGGTCAACACAGATCTCCAAGCCCTCAACAGCAACAGGGCAAGCACTAAAATTCAGATCGGAGGAAAACTGACCAAAGGCCTGGGTTCAGGAGGCAGGCCGGACATCGGGAAAGAAGCAGCCATCGAAGACACAGAGAAGTTAATAGAGATCATTCAGGGAGCAGACATGGTCTTTCTGACGGCTGGATTAGGAGGAGGCACAGGAACAGGAACGACTCCGATACTGGCAAATCTCGCCTCAGAAATGGATATTCTGGCTATTGCTATCGTAACCTTTCCCTTTGAGTTTGAAGGAAAAGTCAGAGCAAAGCAAGCACGGGAAGGCCTGGATGAGTTAGGAGCTTCTGTCGACACGGTCATTTCGATACCTAATGAAAGGCTTCTCCAGACGGTTACGCTGGACACCTCTATTCAAGATGCCTTCAAAATGGCTGACGATATCCTGAGGCAGGCTGTGCAGGGAATTTCAGATCTCATTACCAGGCCGGGTCTGATCAATCTGGACTTTGCCGATGTCAAATCAATCATGAAGGGTATGGGAATGGCTTTCATGGGCACAGGAATAGCGTCCGGCGAAAACAGAGCTGTTGATGCCGCACAGAAAGCAGTATCCAGTCCCCTTCTGGTAGACACATCGATCGAGGGAGCTCAGGGAGTGCTCATCAATATCACTGGCGGTAAAGACATCACTCTTCTCGAGGTCTCAAAAGCATCGCAGCTTATCCACAGCCAGGCTCACCCTGAGGCCAATATCATCTTCGGCACTGTCATCGATGAAAACATGAAAGAAATGGTCAAAGTAACGGTCATTGCCACAGGATTTGAGCTGAGACCTCGAACAGAAGCAGTAGCAGCAGAAGAGTTTATTCCTCTAAAGAAAGAAACTCCTCCTTCTTTCCGGGCTAAGAATGAGACGCCTCCTTATTTATTCGAGCCGAAGGGAAGTGATATTCTCTGGAACAAGCCTTCATGGGAAAAACAATGGGAATCCTATGAAACTCCCTCTTTTATCAGGAAAAAAACAATTACTCCGTTGAGAAAAATTTCTGATGAGATCAGCTGACCTTGCCGTTACTCACTGTGGCCAACTTATCACCTGTAGAGGGGTGATTCCTAAAAGAAAAAATGCCCTTCAGGATGTGGGACTCATCGAGAATGGCTGCATCGCCTCGCATAAAGGAAGGATTGTCTTCATCGGAAATGAAAAAGCATTCAAAGAGGAAGTCCGGTTAGACAAAAATGGGGTTAGTATTGATGGAAGCGGTCTGGTCGGACTTCCGGGTTTTGTGGATTCACACACGCACTTACCTTTTGCCGGCAGTAGAGAGAAGGAGTTCGTTCTTCGCCTTGAAGGCTACTCCTACCTGCAATTGGCGGAAAAAGGCCTTGGGATTCAAACAACTGTCAAAGCAACCCGTCAGGCCTCCCGTGAAGAACTCCTCTCTCTCTGCCAGTCCCGCCTCGACAGCATGCTTCTCCTCGGCACTACTACCACAGAAGCCAAAAGCGGCTATGGACTGAATCTCAAAGATGAAATAAAGCAGCTTGAGGTGCTGAAAGAAGCCGGCATGCTCCATCCCGTTGATATCGTCCCTACTTTTATGGGAGCCCACGATATCCCGGAAGAATACAGGAACCGGAAAAGCGACTATATCAGCCTTCTCATAGATAAAATCCTCCCCGAAGTAAAAGAAAAGCAACTGGCCGAATTTTTCGATGTCTTCTGTGAAGAGGGAGTATTCTCTCCTGATGAGACAAGAGAATTGATCAGAGCGGCTAAAGCCGCCGGATTTAAGATCAAAATCCATGCTGACGAATTCTCTGGTCTTGGTGGAGCACAACTCGCCGCAGAGGAAGGTGCCACCTCTGCGGACCACCTCATCAACATCACCGAAGAAGGCATTCTAAAGCTTGCTCAAAGCCAGACTGTAGCTTCTTTACTTCCGGTTGTCTCTTTTTTCCTCATGCTCGATAAGAGAGCGCCCGCCCGGGAACTCATCGACAGAGGGGCAATCGTCGCTCTCGCTACGGACTTCAATCCGGGAAGCTCGATGACAGAATCCATGCTCCTTGTACTCCAGCTTGCCGTTTTCACAATGAAAATGTCAATCGAAGAAGCCGTTAACGCATCAACAGCAAATGCAGCCTATGCTTTAGCCCGGCATGATGATGTGGGAAGCCTTGAAGTCGGAAAAAAAACGGACCTCATCCTCTGCGATGTTCCCAACTATCCCACCCTTGTCTACCACCTGGGCATAAATCCGGTAAAACATGTCATAAAGAACGGAAAGCTCGTGGTCAAAGACGGGAAAAGGTTTTGGGAATAGCATAAGAATTTTTCATATCATCTTCAAATTATGTGAAAGAGAGGATTTATTTTAACGAAAAATAGACTTCTTTCCTGTGGCCAATTCTTACAATAATAATTATAAGTTGCTTCTGATGCTTCTTGAATATAACTCTATATTTACCTATTCTCAATCTGAAATAATCATTTTTCGTTCCGCTTAATTTCTTGATATTGTTCTTCAGCACCTGGGGATTTTTTGCAAGCATAAGCAATTTTTCTTTAATAATTTTTTGATGCGCTTTATCTATTTTTTTTAAGTCATCCAAGGCTTTGCCAAGAAATTTAAGTTTATACATCTCTAGATGCCCAAATCTTTCCAAACCTCCTCGGCATCGATTAGCTTATCGCGTCCCTCTTCCAGTTCCTTCATCCTTTTTTTAGCTAATTTAAGATCAAGAAGATCAAAATAAACAGTAAGAGCTTTTTCTATTATTTTGCTCTTTTTCTCTCCCAGTTCCTTTGCAATTGTATCGAGTTCCTTTGAAACATCTTCATCCAGTGTTATGTTATGTCTTATCTGCATATCTAACCTCCATGGATAATAAATTATACACATATTATACACGTATTTTGTGTATAATCAATATAAATATCTTTTAAAATTTAGAAAATAATACATAAAGAAATGCCAGCATGGCAGCCTTATATTACTATTCATCCTTTGAGACAAACCCTGCATCTAAAAATATTTATCCAGCATGCG
Organism: Candidatus Aminicenantota bacterium; assembly: GCA_023133225.1. Classification (GTDB taxonomy): domain Bacteria; phylum Acidobacteriota; class Aminicenantia; order Aminicenantales; family Aminicenantaceae; genus JAGLWV01. The sequence goes on from JAGLWV010000240.1 coordinate 18,575, forward strand.
GTACTGGATGGCTTCTGAGACATGGACAGAGCTAATTCCATCTTCACCACTCAAATCTGCAATCGTCCGGGCGACTTTCAAAACCCGGGTATAGGCTCTGGCGCTGAATCCCAGGCGGTTCACAGCCATTTCCAGAAGCTCTTTCCCTTCCCCGTCCACAGTGCAATACTTTTTCACTTCTCTGGTTCCCATCCTGGCATTGCAGTAAATCCTTCTTCCTTTAAATCTCTTCAGCTGCCTCTTTCTAGCTTTTGTGACTCTATTTCTTATCTCCGCTGAGTTCTCGCCTTCAAACCTTGAGGTCATATCCAAAAAATTCACCTTCGGCACTTCGATCTGGATATCTATACGGTCCAGGAGAGGTCCGGATATCTTAGAATAATAGTTTCTTCTCTGGCTGTCTGTACAGCCAGAATCTGAAGAGGAAAGCCCGCGGTAAGCATCCTCACAGGGATTCATAGCCGACACCAGCATAAAAGAAGAGGGAAAGGTAACAGACATGGAAGAACGGGAAACAGTAACTCTCCCCTCCTCCACCGGCTGCCTCAAGTCTTCAAGAACCCGCCTCCTGAATTCAGGCAGTTCATCCAGGAACAAAACTCCATGATGAGCCAGGCTGACCTCACCTGGCTTTGGAATAAGACCTCCTCCGATTAAACCTGCTTCAGATACTGTATGATGGGGAGAGCGAAAAGGTCTTTCTCCAACAACGCCATTTTCCTTTAAAAGACCTGAAACACTGTATACCCGGGTAACATCGATAATCTCATCAAAAGTCATGGGCGGCAATATGGTGGAAAGTCTTCTGGCAAGCATGGTCTTTCCCGCTCCGGGAGGGCCTATCAAGAGCACATTGTGCGACCCGGCTGCTGCAACTTCCAAGGCACGCTTGGAATGCTGCTGTCCTCTTATCTCCTGAAAATCCACTTCATAACAGGGCCGGGACAAAAGTTCGTTTAAGGAATACCTGCATGGCAAGACATCCTCGGCCGAATTAAGCATCCGAACAACCTGGACCAGATTTTCCATACCATAGATATCCAGACCCTGCACTAAAGCTCCCTCCTTCTCATTCTCTCCGGGAATAACTATTCCCTTAAATCCCTTTTTCTTTGCCAGAATAGTGGAAGAGAGAATGCCTTTACCTGGCTTAAGCCTTCCATCCAGAGCCAGTTCCCCTAAAAACAGATAATCCTTGAGCTTCTCTACAGGAAAAAGATCCAAATGAGCCAGCAGCCCAAGAGAAATGGGGAGGTCAAAAGCAGAACCTTCTTTTCTTCTGTCAGCCGGAGCCAAATTTATAGTGATCTTCCTTGAAGGAAACATGTATCCACAATTCTTCAAGGCTGCTTTAACTCTTTCTTTGCTTTCTCTAACAGCTGCGTCCGGCAATCCTACAGTGATAAAACCAGGCATTCCCAGGGATATATCCACTTCTACATCCACCAAATAGGCATCGATCCCGATGAATGAGGCACTCGCTATCTTAAACAACATTTCCGGATACATTTAAAGACGAACGAACTCCAGAGGTTATATCAAAGGGGGAGAAATTAATTGCCTTCTCCGATGTCTGTTTATTTGAAAAGAGAATCTTTCTGTGTTAATAACGTTATAACCTATACAGAACAAAGGCAAAATCCATGAACAAAATAAATAAAAAGATAAGGATTGGAATTATCGGAGGTGCGAAACCGGATGAAAAGTCCAGGACCCTCGCTTTTACAGTTGGACAACTCATCGCAGAGAAAGGAGCAATTGTTGTCTGCGGAGGGCTCAGCGGCATTATGGAAGCTGCCTCCCGGGGAGCCAAACAGGCCGGAGGATTAACCATAGGCATCCTTCCCGGAAATTCACCCGGCGATGCCAATCCGTATATAGACATTCCCATTGCAACAGGGATGGGGTACAGCCGGAATTCACTCGTGGCCATGAACTCAGATATCTTGATTGCCATCGATGGCCAATACGGAACTCTAACAGAGATTGCCTACGGATGCATATACAGGAAAAAAGTCATCGGCCTGGGAACATGGGATATTGAGGGTGTGATCGAGGCTAAATCTGCTGAAGAGGCTGTGAATCTGGCTTTTAAAGATTATTTTCCTCTCACTTCATAATAAACTTAATTAATAGTGGCGGCAGTTTTTATAAATAATTCAGGAAATAATGCAGAATTATAAGCTTATCATTAGCTATGATGGAATAGATTTCCATGGCTGGCAGCGCCAGCCTAACAGGAGAACAATCCAAGGTGTTCTTGAAGAGTCTCTTGCCAAAATCACACAAAAAAAGATTCCAATTTTAGGCTCCGGGCGTACAGATGCCGGAGTCCATGCTCAAGGACAGGTAGCCCACTTTAAGGCAAATCTCAATATAAAGGCTGAAGAACTTCTACGCGCATTAAACTCAATTACCCCGGATTATGTGAGGATTATTTCTCTGAAAGAAATCGACATGAATTTTCACGCGAGAAAATCGGCCAGATCAAAAATATACCAGTACAGAATATTTAACTCTCCGGAAATCAGTCCATTCCTCTTCAGGTATGTCTTTCACTGGCCATCTCCGCTGAAAGTCAGCCTGATGAAAGAGGCTGCTCCCTATTTTGTAAGAGAAGCAGATTTTACAGCTTTCTCCTCAAACCGGTTGCTTAATCCGGTAAGGAAAGTCTTTCGGTCTGAAATAAGAAAAAAAGGGAATGAAATCATTTATACGATTGAAGCTAATGGATTTTTGAGATACATGGTTCGCACAATTACAGGTACACTTCTTGAAATCGGAAAAGGTAAAATGAAGCCAGAACAGGTTGAAGACATTTTTAGAGAAAAGAAGCGCTCACTGGCCAGCCCTACAGCTCCAGCTAAAGGCTTGTGCCTGGTCAGGGTAAATTATTGACTCCATCTCTTGCCCATAATAATGGCATGTTCCTGGGGCCTGAAGTAATAATTTTCTTTTATACCCAATACCTCGAATCCTAACTTATTATATAAAGCCCGTGCTGCAAAATTAGAAGGCCTGACTTCCAGAGTGATGAACCTCGCGCCTTCCATCCTGACCTTATTTAAAACCATATTCACAACAGTCTCACCAATACCCATGCGCCTGAAGTCGGGATGGACAGCAATATTGTTGATTTGAACCTCGTCATGAATATGCCAGAAGATGATATATCCCATAACTCTTTCTTGGACTCCATGGACAACAACAAGGGGAAATGATATCGGGTGGTTGAGGATTTCCCCAATAAAAGTTCTTTCATGCCATGGATTGGGAAAAGAAACCTGCTCAATTTCTAAAACATGGGGGAGGTCTTCTTCCTTCATCCTTCTCAAATAAAAAGGATTCTTGGAAAGGCTTTCTTTTTTAATGCTTTTCCTCCGCCTGAGATTTTCGAAAATAAAGAGGTTCAAGCTGTTGAGCACTTACTCCTCTTTTCTTTCTCAGCAGCTCATAACCCAGCAATCCTATTTCATAGGCTATAAAGGGAGATTGGCGGGAAAACCTGGCTTTATCCTTGAAATATTTGAATATCTTCTCCCTGTATGTATCTATTCCATTTCCGATAAAGAAGATAATCCTGTGGGCAGGAAGAAGAGAAAAAAAATGGTCAGGCGAGTATGCTCCTTGAGGGATGATTTCCTGAAGCTTACTTTCTTTAGATTCATAAAGGGACGCGAATATTTCTCCTTTTTTTGCATCCAATATAGGACAAAGGAGACGGCTTGATGGAAAACGGAGTTTCCATGCCAGTGCCTTTAAAGTCGAAACAGCTGCCACCGGTTTTCCAGAAGCATAGGAGAAGGATTTAACGGTACTCAAGCCAATCCTGATTCCCGTGAAAGAACCAGGACCCACAGCCAGGGCAAAACCATCCATATCTTTAATTTTCAGGTTATGAGCTTTCAAAATAAAATCCACGGCAGGAAGAAGCCGTTCAGAATAGGTCGCGTGAGAATCAATATTAAATTCTCCCAGCAGTTTTGTCTTCCTCAAAAGTGCAACTGATCCAGCAAATGTGGTTGTATCAACCGCAAGTATATTCATCTTCCAGGATTCCCTTCTCAGTTTTTTACCTTTTTATTCCCATCGATCTCATATTATTCAATCAAGGCAAAATTTTGTCAACTTAGAGGGGTTTGGAAAAAAGCTGGCTGTTTTAGGGAAAATAAGCAAAAGGGGGTTTTTGGAGGGAATGCCCCCTGCCCAGCCAGCACAGCAGGGATTATTTGTATTGTAACATATATTATATAAA
>JAGLWV010000241.1 GCA_023133225.1 Candidatus Aminicenantota bacterium
CAGACAAAGCCGTAAAGCCCCTTGCTTTAGCAATGGGGATATAAGGCGCAAATTTTTCTTGCTTTTTGTATCGCAAGCTGCTATACCCTATGTTGGCCGAAGGACATTCGGTATCAGCCTGTGGAGTGGAGACGTTGGTCGCCACCGGGAAGCAGGAACTCCAAACACGAAAGCCCCTCGGGGTATAAGTTGGAGAATCCCCGCGCTTTAGCGATGGGGAGTTGTCAAAATCCTTTGAACTTGAGCTCTTTTAAATCCGGAAAGGCATAGACCTTTACTTTGCTGCCTTTCTTGATGATAACGCCGCTTTTGAATACGCGAAAAGTATTTTTCCAACTTCTGCCATCAAAGCCTTTGAAGCTTTTTAAAAGTTCAAGTTTTCCTTCTTTTAAGAGATGTATCTTTATCAGTTTGTTAGGGCGATCCCTTTCAATAAGGTAAAATCCGCCCGTATAAGAACGTTGAAGTTGACCTTTCCATTCTCCTAGCTCTTCGATTTCAAGATTCTCCAGGTCCAGCCTGTAATACTTTTGCATACTGCGGGTGCGCATTTCCTTTAATGGAGCTCTATTTAAATTCATAGACCACCTTGAACCGAAATGTAGGTCCTTTCCTTCCGGAATCTCCTTGATGGTTTGAAACGAGTTTTTTGTAAGCTTGCTGACAATCAGTGCCTGTTCGGAATAAGTAATGAGCATCCGGTTGACGTAGCAAGGAAATTTTCGGCTGTTTCCAATGTTATCAATCCTACCGTCTTCCCATAATCTCAAGAGTGGATGTTTCCAGGATCTTCCAGAACAAATGAGCCAGAATCTTTTGTCTCCAATTTTATCAGTGCCGAAGATAAAGGGACGGAAATATTCTCTGAACCACTCGTGTTCAAAGCTAATCCGTGTTATTTTTTTTGAAAGTTCATCTATCAAAACGAGTTGAATACCGGGAAAGTCTTTGCTTCTTTCCAGAAGGGCAATTGTTTGGTCGTATTTTGAGGCCTGCGAACACATACGTTTTCCCTTGGGTGTTTCGTAAAGAATATCACTTGTAAAATCCGATGTGTTAATTCTCAAAACCCTTCTGCTATAACCCAAATCATAGACATATTCTTTTTCTTCCAGATTAGGCCAGAAATAATCGTCTGAATATTCAACCTTAGATACTGTATCTTTGTCATGAATTTTGATTTTTTTATAGAGAGCGATTTCAATCAGTTTGTGATTTTCGGTAAGATAATAATCAGTGTATTCATCAAGGCTGGTTCCCATGTAGGCAAAGAGAAGGGAGATTAACAGACCCAAAGCTAAAAGAGGAGCGAAATATTTAAGATATCGTATGTTGTGTACTTTTTCCGGCCGGACATCGAACTTTCTGAAGGAAAGGAGAAAGGCTATCAGGAAGGGAAGGATCAGGACGAGGGCAATAACCAGGATGAATCCGGGCCCCCACCCCGGTTCTGCAGCAAAAAAATCACTTAGGGTGAGCCCAAATTCTTCATGGGGAATACCTCTGATAAGCAAGCCTGATACGTAGGCCAGGTAAAACAGTACCAAATAGACAAAGAGAGAAAATACGGATGCTGCCGATAAAACAACAAAGTTGTCAGAAATAACAGAAAGAGAGAGTGCAATCAGGAAAAGGACAAAGTAAATTGCTGTGAATGGAGTAAAAAGCATGAGCAAAAAATATTCTCCGCCTGCGCTGTAGAGGATAAGATACAGAAGGTAAAAAATCACTACTGCACTGAGCCTGGGGATAATCTTTAAGCCGATTATCTGGAGACGGGAATAGGGGAGAGACAGCAGGTATTCTATTCCCCTCTGGCCCCGGTCGAATGAAAAGATGGAAGCGCCCATGAACATAGCCCAGAAGAGGAGTCCAACCTGGAATATAACGAAGAAAACACCAAAGTATGACGGATCATCGGAGACGATGGTTGTAACGATCACAAATACGGGCATTAAGAGAGTCGCAAGGACAAACAAAAGAGTTTGAACAAGGACCTCCCTGAATTCTTTTTTTAGCATGCTGACCTCCAGCTAAAGTCTTTTAAACTTGAGTTCCTTTAGATCCGGGAAGGCAAAGACCCTTACTTTGCTCCTTTGTGTGATGATTAAACCACCCGGAGTAAAATAGTAATCGCTTTCTGATTTTGAAAAATCCATTTTAAAGGATTTAATAAGCTCGGATTTATTTTCCTTGAGCCTGTAAATATTTAACACGGAGGCCGCCTGATCTCTTTCATAATAATAGCCGCTCTCCGGATAAAAACCCATGGGCCACCTCTTTAATTCACTGAGCTCCTCGATCTCAAAAGTTTCAAGGTCCAATCGTGCATATTTGCTGCCTTTTTTATATCCGTATAATTCTTTTAAAGGGAAGGGATTCAAATTTTTGAAGGTATAAAATCCAATTCTGAAGCGGTAGCCTTTGCTGTTGGGGATCTTTTCGATCACTTCAAACCTCCCTTCCTTCTCCCTGCTGATGAAAACTTCTTTTTCAGAGGTGGTGATGAGTTTTTGGTTGATATAAAAAGGTCTTCCATGGCTATAACCGAAGTCTTCGATCCTGCCGTCCTCCCACAGTATCAGGATCGGATATTTCCCGGCTCTCCAACCTCCCCAGGAGGATACCAGCCAGAACCGTTTATCATCCTGTTTACCGGTCCCGAAATGAAAAGGATTGGGATAATCGGAGAGGGGTTTACGGTCAAAAGGTATCCTCTTTACATGTTTTGAATGTTCATCCAGTAAGACAAGTTGAATATTGGTGAAATCTCTATTTTTTTCTATAAAAGCTATGGTTTGGCCGTATTTCCAGATATCCCGGCCAATCCACCTTTTTTTTGGAGGTATTGTATAGAGTACTTCGACCGTATGTGTGGACGTATTAAATCTGATGATCTTCTCATACCATACATCGTACACGTATTCATTTTCTTCCATGAAAGGCCAGGAGAAATAGTTTATACCTTTAAGCCTGTAAACCTTACCGCCGTCGTAAATTTTGACATCAGAATAAGGGTTGGATTCGATCAGCTTATGGTTTTGGGTAAGATAGTAGCTGCCATAGCCAACGTTCATTCCCTTATAAGCGGAAAAGGAAGAGGTTATAAAACCAAGAATAAAGAGGGGAATGAGATATTTAATATGTCGTTTGTTGAAGACTTTTGGCGGCCGGCCATCGAGTTTGGTAAAGGTAAGATAAAAAGATATTACAAGAGGAAGCAGCAGGAAGAACGCAGCAGCCAGGATATGTCCTGATATATTCCGATCCAGTGTCCCTGCAAAAAATGGGCGGATATCCAGTTCATAGTAGGGGATGTCTTTGAACAGCCAGGCGACCCTGTAAGCCAGGAATATCAGCCATAAATACATAATAAGAGAAAAGAGTGAAAATACAGACAGGAAAATGAAGTTTTCTGAACTTGCAGAAAGAGAAAGAGCAATGAGGAAAAAAGAAAAATAGACAATAGAAAAAGCGAGGAGAGAGAAGGCCGCCTTGTCTTCACCGCCACTCCAGTAAAGGATCAAAAACACCAGGAAGAAGATCACCACGGAAACCAGCCTTGGAAGGATCTTAAATACAAAAATCTGAAGCCTGGAATAGGGGAGAGACAGAAGGTATTCCATTCCCTTCTGACCGCGGTCGGATGAAAAGAGAGAAATCCCCATGAACATGGCCCAGAAGAGCAGCCAGACCTGTAATCCACCGAAGAAAATGTCGAAATAAGTCTGATCAGCAACAATGGATGTAATTCTCAGAAATCCAGGTAATACCGTGATCACCAGAATAAAGAAAAGGATTTGCTTTAAGACTTCACTGATTTCTTTTTTTAGCATACTGTCCTCCGACAAAAGCCTTTATGATCTCGTTTAAACTGAGATCTTTGAATTCATAGGGGAATGCTTTTTTAAGCTCTTCTTTAAAGGGATAAATGAAATATTCTTTATGGAAGGAGGATTCTCTTTTGAAAATACAGGGAATCTCTTCGGATAGATCTTCCTTTAATTCGATGCGTTTAATTTTTTCTCCCAGTGTTTCCATCTTTTCATCCAGGACGAACTGACCTTCCTCCATTACCAGAACTCTTTCCGGAATCTTTTCGATCTCAGAAAATGTGTGGTTGATCATGATAACTGTGGTCTGACACCGGTCCATCAGGTCAATAATAGCTTCAAGAAACTGCTCCCTTAAATAGGGATCAATGGTGTGGATGATCTCATCGATCAGAAGGATCTCAGGCTTCTGCGAAAGGAGAAGAGAAAGATGATAAAGCGTTCTTTCTCCAACCGATAAGCCTTTGATCTTCTGGTTCAGATCCAGTTTTAGCTGGTTTATCAGGGTATAGTCGAAATCCTCAAGATGAAAAACAGAAGTATGGAAATCGATGCCTTGCTTGAGCGTGAAATTTTCAAACAAGCTTATCCGGTCTGAGATAAACCCGATTTTTTCCGGGGTCACTTCTGCACTATAAACTATACTCCCCTGGTCCGGGAGGATGACTTTAGCCAGGCATCTGAGAAAGGTGCTTTTACCGGCACCATTTCTTCCGGCAATCACGACAGATTCACCTTTTTGAAACTGGATATGAACATTATCCAGAATTTTTTTCCTTCCGATCTTTACGTTTAAATTTTCGATTTTTACGATTTGTTTATTCATTGTTTGAATACCTTTCCAATAGATTTTTAATGTCATCAAATGAGGCTCCCAGGGAAAGAGCTCTGTCCAGGAAGCCTCTCAAATCATCTTCGATCATTCCCTTCCGGAGTCTGTCCAGTTTTGCCTTCTTGAAATTGACCCAGTTGCCGCTGCCTCTTTTGCTCTGCGTAAATCCCTCTTCTTCTAAATTGTAGTAGGCCTTTGCTACAGTATTGGGATTGAGTTTCAAGATTTTTGCCAGCTCTCTTATCGGGGGAAGCTGGTCGCCGTGGTTAAGCCTTCCGGAGAGAATTTCAAATTTTACCGCCTGAATGACCTGCTGATAGATCGGCACAGGCGAACTGAAATCAATGTTGAATCTAAACATGAGTTTCTCGCTTTAAAAATATTGTATTAAACATGTAATACAAATAATCTACGATATTATGAAGTGTTGGCAATAGCCTTTTGGGGTGATTTTGATGGTGATATTTTTGTAGTCTTTTCTTAAAATTAAAGTCGTTAAAAGAGAAATATTGACTCGCTTGATGTAAGAAAGTTTTTAACTTTTCAATAAGTGTAGGTAGTAAATCTGGATTCCCGCCTACGCGGGAATGACAGACATTTACACTCAACCGTCATTCCCGCGAAGCCTGTGCCCGCGCAGGCGGGGCAGCAGGAATTCATAGCTCCCGTCATTCCCGCGGAAGCGGGAATCCAGTGATTACTCACAAATATAATCTACGCCCAGTTATTGAAAACTTACACTCGCTAGATAAAAAAAAGTTTTAGAGAAGAACCTGGCAGAAAGTGAATGCCTTGACTTTCTTACATGCCTTGAATACTTTGTAAACCTGGATTATTCACTGAAAAAAAAGGGGACAAAAAAAAGGGGACAGTCCCCTTTTTTATATTTAGATTATTCTGGCAATGAAAAAAGCGAAAGAAGGAAAAAAGGGGACTGTCCCCTTTTTTTTTCTAATCACATCATGATGTTTTCATTCGAAAATCACTTTAAAGGAGAAGGAATATGCCAGTAAAGCAATTCGCCTTAGTGTTTGTAACAATATGGTTTGTTTTTGTTTCCTGTAAAAAAACATCTGAGACATCGCGGTCTGTCGAAGACCGGGATCTAGCAGTAGGGACAAAGGGGATGGTTTCTGCGGCTCACCCTTTAGCGACTCAGGCGGGCCTGAATGTTCTTAAGGCCGGAGGCAATGCCTTTGATGCGGCTGTTGCCATTGCAGCCACGTTAAATGTCGTTGAGCCACAGAATTCCGGCATTGGAGGATATGGAACAATCCTTATCTATGATGCTGGATCCGGCAAAACCCGTTTTCTTGATTCAAGCGGGAAAATCCCTCAGAAGGTCGACTCCGATGTCTTCCGTTCACCCACACCAAATTATCGGGAAAACCGGCGTGGGCCTAAAGCGGTATCCACTCCGGGAAATGTGAATGCCTGGTGGGCGATGTCTTCAGAATACGGGAGGCTCAAATGGCCAAAGCTTTTTAAAGATGCGATAAATGCCGCTGAACAGGGATTTGAGATGAGCGAACGGCTTGCCCGCACTATAGAAAATGCCTTTCCTGATTTCAGTGAATATGCCAGGACGATATACGGGAGAGACGACAACCCCCTTGGAAGTGGGGAGAGACTCCTGCAGAAGGACCTTTCTCGATCGCTTGTGCTCATCGCTAAAGAGGGGGCCAGGGCTGTTTACGGAGGCAAACTGGGAAAAGCGATAGATAAGGAAATGAGAGAGAGTGGTGGTTTCTTGTCTATCGATGACCTGAGAGCGGACCGTGCCGAGTGGTGGGAGCCCATTCACATAAATTACCGTGGTTATACTGTGGTAACCGCTTCCCCGCCTTCTACGGCGTTCCCATCGCTTATCCGGCTGGGACTGATGAGCCGTTTCGATAATGCTGCGCTCGGGCACAACTCGACAGCCTACCTTCACCGTTTCGCTGAAGCTACCAAACATGCTTTCTGGTGCCGCCTTGCCTATGCAGGAGATCCGGAAATAAATCCTCCGCCTCTGAAGAGACTGCTTTCTGAAAAATACTGGAAAGAGGTCGTGAAAGAGATCGATCTCAAGAAATCAAAACCGTTTATTCCACCCAATGTCGTGGTCAATACAGAAGGGAAAAATACGACACACTTTGTCGTTGCCGATAAATGGGGAAACATCGTCAGTGCCACCCAGACTCTCGGTAACTCGTTCGGCTGCCGTATAATGGTAGAAGGAACCGGTGTCTGGCTCAACAATTCCCTTGCCTACTGCACGTTTGAGCCAAAAGGAAATCCGATGGATGCCCATGCCGGTCACAGAAAACTATCGGGAGACTGCCCGACGATTGTTTTCAAGGAGGGAAAACCCTGGGCAGCTTTGGGTACGCCGGGCGGCCATACAATAGGCCAGACGGTTCCTCAAATGGTCATGAACCTGATCGATTTTGGGATGGATATTCGCAAGGCAATTATTGCGCCGCGCATCAGCTTTTCAGAGCCGGATCGTATTCTTATTGAGAATCAAATTTCTGCCTCGATCCTTAAAGAGCTTCAGGAGATGGGACACACTATTCATGAAGTGAGAGGACTCGGTAATGCCCACGGCTTAACGATTGAATACGATGCCAGGGGCAAGCCTGTACGTTTTAAAGGTGCCGCAGACCCACGTGGTATGGGACTGGCAAAAGGATATTAAAAGACCAAAAAGACATTTTATGGAAATTTAGGCAGGTCGTAACGCTCTTTAAAAGTAAAAGATACGTACGAATCCGGATCGAAGATGATTAAAGACCTTCTTCTCGTGTGATTTTTATTCTGTTTCTTTTCAAAAGGGCAACTGTAACCCCATCTCCGTCAATCAATTTTGCGGAAAATGTGCCGTCATAGATTTTTCCACAGCCGCACGAAGGAGAATTGGATTTAGCGATGAATTCTTTGACCCTAAAGAGATTGGCGATTATCAGAGTTTCTTCTGCACCTTTTATAAACTGTCCAGTAACGTCTTCTCCTTTTTCGTTCATAACCCGGGCTTTCCTGTCCAGAACATCTTTGCCTGTACCTCCTTGAATTTCCTGACGTGCGCGGGGAGTTTTTAAACCTCCCAGTTGCTCCGGGCAAACGGGAATGAGAACTTCGCTTTTGAGAAGCTCAACCGCTTTGCTGTTTTGGCTGCCTTTGTTGTTGTACTGGCATTTTATGCCGAGCAGACAGGCGCTTATGATTTTCATAGGTATCATAAGTATTATCTATTTCACTTTATCTTGTTCCTTTCATTTTATCTTCCCTGAGCAGCTAAATGCATTTTGTTTCATTTTAATCCATTTCCCGCTATCAATACCAATTGAGTTACCGCATTTACATATCACTTCATTCCCATCCCGAACACTATAATCTTTTACTATTAGATCTTTCCAGCAGTGCCACAATCTTCCCTTTCCCTTTTTTATATATCTAAAAATTTTTCTATTACATTTTGAGCATTTTATGGTTATCATTTATTCTGATTATTTCTTGTTAATTTTTTGGCTATTTTGCCTGTGGTTTTTTATGTCAGCTTCCAACCTCTCCAATTCTTGTAATGTTTCGTGTCAGCCTCACCGCTGGCATAGGCTTTGTGCCATCCTTTAGAGACCGGCAACTCCCGGTAAAGGCGTTGGCGCAAGGCTTCGAGAGGCAGTGGTTTCTTGCCGGCATAATCGGCGGCACTGATGACCCTGTGCTTTGTCATGAATGATAAATCCTTCAGGAAGCGGGATCCCTCCATGCAGCGAAGCAGGTGGTGGTCGAGAATTAAGGTCTCGACTTCGCGGGCCAGACGCAGGGCATTTTGCCAGGCGTTCTTTTTCATTGTTGAGGAAATGTGCTGGAGGTATAAAGGAGGTCCTGAAACAAGTAAGATGTCAGGCTTCCAATCCAGTATTTGGGATATTGGCTCACCGTCTAAAAGCTGAATATCCGAGGCGTGCACAAATACCTCCGTTCTATCCTTGATGCGCGTCATCATCACTGTTCCCTGGCGGCTGTTATGCTCTCCATGGGGGACGGATCGGGAAAAACTCAGCAGGCCGTGGTTTTCCCCCTCTGATTTCGGAAAATGTCGGCACAGAATCTCGGATAAATCTTTGCAGCGTTTCAGCATGGCAACGGATAGGTCGTGCGTGCCCTTACACCACAAGCGAGGTTTTTGGAAGTGCTGAACGACCTGATTGGCTGCAAGCTGATAGGGGTTCGCATTAGCCAGAGGTATGTGGTCGCCGTGGAAGTGGCTGATGACAATATCGGTACAGTCTTTGAGCACCTCAACGATTTTACGGCGTACTCTCTCACCGACAGCGACTTGAAAAGGATGAGGGAGAAGTCCGTGACGCTGATAGCCCAACGCCAATCCAGGATCGATGACTATTTTACGTTCCTTGGCTTCCACTAGGCAGGAGAGACCGCGAACACCCAAAGATTCCGTGCCGAGAATTGTAACGCGCATGTTCTCTATTCTTTGATAATGAGCTTGCTGCCAGACCCACTAACAAGCGGACAGTCAGGCGTATGCCTTGTTTAGTCCAGAGGCTTTTGACTGGGTATTTTATACCACATTCTACATGATGGTATTTCAGATATCAAGTGCAATAGAATCAAGGTAAGCATCTTTCTTTACGTGATGGCAGGTAAACGATCAGGCTGTGTGTTTCGAAAACACGGAAAAAAAGATGCTTCCTGAATCAAGTATGGTTGATGCTTGTTTCACTTGACGGGGTTATGTATTATGAGATAATTTGTGGTTTAAATCATATTAAGGGAGGCAGTAATGAAGGTAAGCCGAGTAGAGGAGATCAGAAATTTGGATAAGAGTGCCATAGAAGAATTTGGCATTACTCAAGAATTCCTTATGGAGAATGCCGGTGAGGCTGCTTACTTTGTTGTATTGAAAGAATTTGGCGTAAAAGATAAAAAGTTTGTTTTATTCTGTGGAGTAGGAAACAATGGTGGAGATGGACTTGTCGTCGCCAGAAAAATCCATTCAACAGGAGGAAAAGCGCTGGTTTATATTCTGGGCGACAAGAGAAAATATAAGGGTTCTGCAAAGAGGAACTTTGAAATTGTATCCAAATTGCCCATAGAGATTAGACAAATTGAATCTATGCAGTCCTTGAAAGAAGAAGTTTCTCACTGTGATGCTGTGGTGGATGCGATATTTGGAACAGGATTGACCCGAAATGTGAATGGTAAGGATAAGGATGTCATTCAGATTATAAATAAAGCTGGAAAAAGGGTATTCAGCATAGATATTCCCTCAGGTATAAACGGGAATACAGGTCAAATAATGGGTTCAGCCGTAAAAGCGGATTACACCATTACATATGGACTTCCCAAGATAGGAAATGTGCTTTATCCTGGCTATGAGAATTGCGGAAAACTCTATGTCACACATATATCCTTTCCCCCTTCGCTTTACAATAAAGATTCTCTCAAAATTGAGATTAACATGCCTGTTGTGCTTCTGGAGAGAGAGAAAAGTGCTCATAAAGGAGATTTTGGAGACGTACTTTTTATTGCCGGAGCATCGAGTTATTTTGGGGCACCCTACTTTTCTGCCTTATCTTTTCTTAAAGCGGGAGGGGGATATTCCCGTCTTGCCTCACCTTCATCCATTACCCCATTTATAGCAAGCAAAGGAAGTGAAATTGTTTTTGTTCCGCAAAAAGAAACGATTGCAGGCAGTATCGCTTTAGAGAATAAAGACAGGCTTTTGGAGCTTTCAGATCAGGTCGATATGGTTGTTATGGGGCTTGGTTTATCACTGAATGGTGAGACGCAGGAGCTGGTGAGACAGCTGACAAAGGAAATAAAAAAGCCCCTTCTCGTAGATGGGGATGGGATTACAGCTATCTCCGAAAACATTGAGATAGTAAAGGAACGACAAAATTCAACAGTTCTTACTCCTCATTTAGGGGAAATGTCTAGAATAGTTAACCTGTCAGTAAGCAATATAGACGAGAATAAAATAGACATATTACAGAGAGAAGCTAAAAAACTGAATTCGATTATTGTCTTAAAAGGTGCACATAGCTTGATAGGTTATCCGAATGGGAAGGTTTCCATCAATATGAGCGGAAATTCTGGCATGGCTACGGCGGGTTCCGGCGATGTTTTAACGGGAACCATTGCTGCTATGTTCGGGCTGGGAATGTCCTTGGAAGATGCTGTAAGAACCGGTGTGTTTATTCACGGGCTTTCCGGGGACGTGGCGGCTGTGGATAAGGGAGAGGATGGCATCACAGCTCAGGATATACTGGAATATCTCCCCCTTACTGTTAAACAGTATAGGAAAGAATTCAATGAGGTAGTCAAAGATTTTTACAAAAGCATATACATTGTGTAGGAATAACGATGAAAGCATGGATTCTGGAAAAACAGGCTAAGATGGAGGGAAGGCCGTTAAAACTTGTAGATGTTCCTACTCCCCAAGCTCTTGACAATGAGATAAGAGTCAAAGTCCTTGTATGCGGCGTATGCAGGACAGATATTCATATTGCAGAAGGAGATTTACCTTTGAAAAAGTCTCCTCTGATTTTAGGCCATGAAATTGTAGGAGTTGTTGATGAAACAGGTAAAGGAGTCAAGAAGTTTAAGATAGGCGATAGAGTGGGTATTTCCTGGCTTCACAGCACATGTGGAAAATGCAGTCACTGTCTCTCTGGCAGGGAAAATTATTGTTCGGATTTTCAGTGTACAGGATGGGATGCAGATGGAGGATTTGCAGAATACACAACTGTTGGAGAAGATTTTGCTCTCTCCCTCCAGGGAATAGATATGGAACCTGAAGATATTGCACCTCTTTTGTGCCCAGGCATTGCGGGCTACTGCGCCTTTAAGCTAACCAAAGCAAAAAAAAGAGATAGGCTCGGACTATATGGTTTTGGCCCTACTGCCTACTGTGTTTTAAGAGTTGCAAATCATCTTGGTATTGATGTTTATGTCAGCACCAGATCCCCCCGACACATAGAAGAGGCAAAAATTAACGGAGCGGTTTGGGCAGCAGATGCAATGAAAGAAGAAATGCCCTGCACGCTTAATTCAGCAATTGTATTTCCGCCCGCAGGGGTCCTAGTTGAGCCTGCCCTTTGTCATGTGAAAATAGGAGGAATAGTCGTGCTTGCACCTGTAAGCATGTCAACTATTGAGGTAAAAAATTATTCAAAGAATTTTTGGGGAAGAGATGTAAGAACTCTCTACAATGTAATAAAAACTGAAGGTCAAGAATTTTTAAGCATTGCGGGCAAAACAAACATAAGGATGGGGAGGCAGGTTTTCTTTTTTGAGGAATTGAACGAGGCAATGATCCTTGTAAAGAAAGGTAAGATTGAGGAGCCCAATGCAATCATAAAAGTTGCTGATGATTGGTCTTTGGGATAACGAATATATCTGCTGAGTTATTGAAGGAGCTATAAGGATGATCGAAAAAGAAGCTCTGCTGTCGTTAAAAATGTGGTTTGCCGATTATGTGAAAACATTTCATTCTGCAGATCCTGAAAAACAACAAAACATAAATATTAAAAAAGAGCATACCATCAGAGTTTGCTCCGAGATAATAGGCATCGCAAAAAGCCTGGGATTAAGTCGAGAAGAGATTCGCCTGGCTGAAGCAATGGCGCTTCTCCATGATGTCGGCCGGTTTGAGCAGTACACTCGCTATGGCACATTTTCTGATCTCAATTCTGAGAACCATGCTGTTTTAGGGATTAAAATTCTTCATGAAAACAATATTTTAAAAGGTATTGACCAGTCAACACGGAAGCTGATTTTCTGTGCGATTTTCCATCATAACCGTATAGAACTCCCGAAAAGGACAACTGAGGCGTGTCTGTTTTTTACTAAATTGCTCCGCGATGCCGATAAACTGGATATCTGTCAAGTTCTCACTGATTATTACTGCAATAAGAATAAACCCCGGAATGAAAGCATTGAACTCGGGCTGCCTGATACACCAGAAATATCAGAAAAAGTATGCCAGCAATTATTGGTTGGAAGGCCCATAAAGCAGGAGTACTTGAAATCGCTTAATGATTTCAAGCTGCTTTTGATGGGCTGGGTTTATGATGTCAATTTTCCACGGACATTTCAGCTCATTCGAGAGAGAGGCTATCTGGAAATGATTCGAGATGCTCTGCCTCCATCAGAGAGGGTATTAGAAATCTATTCCACGATTCGAACTCATCTCGAAAAAGAGTGCTGAATTCCCTCAGCAAAAAGCGAAAGTAAAAAAGAAAGCCAGCCGTGGTTAATCCTTCGGATTCCATATCTTTCTGAACCAGAAGAGACCTAGCATAGCGATAAATCCTACGAAACAGAGAATGGAGAAAACCTTGGAGATGGGCAATAAGACAAGACTCAGGACAAGAAGCAAGATGGGTGTATGTCTGGTCTGGTATCTGTTCTGAAAGAAGCCGATTAGTTTTTTTATCTTCTTACGAATGGCAAAGAGGATTAACAGAAATACAGCAAGAATTGCGAGCAAAATAAGCAGCATTGTACTACTGGATGCATAAGAAAAATTCAGCGTCAGCGGTTCTTCACTGACAATTGTTTTTGCAAAGCGGAAAACTTGCCCTGTGGTGGGAATCTGGATGCGGATAGGAAGCACTCCTCCAGTCACCTGAACCTTGCCTTCCTGAACGGCCCGTACCCGCTGGCTGAATTGAGCTTCATTTTCCATCTGCTCGACTATCTGTTCTTCTCTGAGAGCGAGATTGGGGCTGAACTGTTTCTTCAATTCATCTGCATCTTTACGGCGCTTATCAAAGTATTTATCGTCTTTTTCAGCAGGGATTTCCCCCCCCCGTATGGAATAACCGGCTCTGCGCTTTGCTGCAAAGAGGGGACGAATCCCTGTTGCCATTTTTTCCTTTTCGACCGAGCCTCCAAAGTAAGGGAAGGTGTATCCCACAGGAAGATAAACACTCCAGAGCATCTGGCTGATAATGATGTCAGGGACAGGAAAGAAGCTGGATCTTTGGCCATACCAGCCAAACCTTTTGGATTTCTCGTAATAGATCAATTCCACATCAAAGGCTACGAGACCGGAGGCTCCTTGCCTGGAACGGTTAAGTGAAATAAGAATTTTTCTCTTATTCAGCCTCGGTTTTGTCGGCTCACCGGCAACAAACACACTCCATATCTGGGCATCTTTTGGAAGCTCAAGTTCCAGAAATTGTTTTGAGGTATTTCTTATTTTAAAGATAATACGGTGAACGAGCTTGCCGTCCTCTGTGAAGAGTGTAACACCGCTGGCAGAGTCAACGACTGTACTGATCATCGGCAGTTCTTTATGTTTTTTAATATCCAAAACCAGAGAATAGGGGTGACGCATGTATTTGAACCCCAGGAGAAGAGGTTTGATGGAGCGGCTGATAAGCGTAGCCGGAAGTTCCGAAACGTCAAGCTTGTCCAGTCCCTCCGAACTCGAAAGGGCAACTTCAGAAGTACTCTTGAGCTCCACTCCCAGGAATCCCTTTTCCCTTATGGCATCCTCGACGGAGAATCCTGTGAAATCAACGGCTAAGCTCGACTCGGGAAGAAGCTTTTCGGCTGTAATGGTAATAGGAAAGTTTCCTTTCTTGGGATAGTCAAAAGGAATATCCAGAAACGTTGTCTCTTTTCGGGTCAATTCACGCCAGTCACCCAGCCCACTTCCGCGGACATTGAGAATACTGTATCCTTCGGGTACTTTGAGCGTGATGGAGGGAATAGTATTTTGTAAAACCGACAGGGTAATATCTGCATTGACTCTCAATGCATCATCTTCGATAGAGATATGGCTTATCGTGTCCGCATAAATCTTAGCCGGACCTTTTACAGATTCAGGTAATTTTCTCCGCCACTTGATGTTGATGGAATTGGTTGGTGAGAGAAGAGCCGAGACATGCGTCATGCGGCCGCGTTCGGAGATTTCTATCTGCTGAGCATTGGAAATCTCTACCTCTATTTTCGTATAAGGGATATCTATTTCAAGGTTTGTTATGGGTGTACGGGGAATGGGAAAGGATAATCCCTGGGGACCCTGGTCGCCTGAGGTTTTTATAGAAAAGTCAATTGCAATCTGATGTCTTCCCACATTTTTTGTGGCTAAAGTGTGCCGGTTACCTTCAAGGATAACCAAGCCCTGCCTGCCGTCAAAGAGAACCTCTTTTAGAGCGATATTCTGGGGAAATAAGGGAATTTTGACGTACTGGCTTCTTTGTTTAGCGAATATTTCAACACCGAAATCTGCGCGGAATAAGGCGTTTATTTTCGTTATTCTTCCCTTGTAAGAGGCTTTGGTTATGAGATAGTCTGCAGGTGGCCGGATAAGGGTGATCACAGGGGGTTTCATCCGGTCAAGTAATTTTTTGAACTGATCACGGGTAAGAACAACCTTTTCGTTTTTCAGTTGAAAAGGAGGAACATATTTTTGACCTATCTGGTTGAGTATTTTTTGGAATTCCTCCCAGGAAAGGATAACCTCATCTTTATCCAGCTCCAGGAGTTTGCGAAATTCTTCCCACGGAATCCTCACTGAACCTTCGTCTGATTTCTCCTGGGAATACATTGACATGGAGAAAATGATCACCATAAAAATGAGAAAAGTGGAGCGGCAATAGTGTCTAATTCTCATTATATACTCCTTAGCAGAGAGGATAAGCATTATAATCCGACTGTATGAGTTCACAGATAGCTTTCCGTACGAGTTTTCTTTCTTCTCCAAAGAGGAGCTTCCCATATTTAGCGGTCGTCCATGGTAAGCCTCGAAGGTTGTAGTACTTGAGTTCCCCTAAAAAAATTGGGTCAAAGAGAGGTCCATAGGAAATGTCTTGTTTTTGTTTTGGATTCATATTACAAACACCTTTGCTCTATTTGAAAGTCTATATGCCTTTCCTCAATCTTGATAAAGGTATAGAACAAAATATCACTCCCTAAGTAAATCGCCTTTAGAGATGATTTGTGGAATGATTTTTCTTCTTTTTTTCTCACCTGAAAAGATGATTGATGATTACTATTTCGAACCTATTGAGGCTATGCATTGGAAAGATAAAGAAGAGTAGAAGAGATGAAGGCTCATCACTTCTGTCATTCCCGCGAAAGCATGTAAGTGTCTGTCATTCCTGCGAAAGCAGGAATCTAGATTCCCGCTTCCGCGGGAATGACGGTAGCTATGGATTGCCGCTACCCCGCCTGCGCGGGCACAGGCTTCGCGGGAATGACAGCTAGAAAAAATATAAATGGTCGTTGCGAGGAGCGAAGCGACGTGGCAATCTATTCTATTTCAGCTCAACGGCTTTAGCACTGCCATAATATATTCCATTAAAGAGGAATTTAAACGTTCCATGGGGTTGAGCTCTGCGAGTGATTCCCGGTCCGAAAAGTACCAGTTTGCCTTTACCCACATCGGCCTCAAGAACAGCGACACTTCTATGCAGATAGTGCTGTCCCAAAGCCCAGCCGCTTCGCAAAGGCTTTTTGCTGTCAAACCAGGCAACGGGCCGGACGCCCTTTATGGCAGCTTCCGGATGAAGCTTGAAGACAGGGCTGTTTCCAAAAGACATATCGACTTTCTCAGGTAATCCGTACGATAGGGGATTGGTTTTGTCTATGCGGACCTTCAGTATAGAGCCGGGCACGAAATACTTTTCCCGCGACAGGCGTCTTTCTGTTCCGTCCGGGAGTTTTTCAATAAGTGCGTCTGAGATAGGAAGGCCGGCATGGTATCCCATACTTGTGGAGCTTTCGATGGTAAGCACAGTTCCCCCTTCTTTCAGGAATTGAAGAAGCTGAGGGATTGTTTTATTAGCGGTTATTCTACCCATTCTTCCTCTGTATTCCTGAGGAATGCTTTTCGAATCCGGCTGAGAGAAACTCCGAAAACGACCAGTGCCGGCACTGCCTCCCCTGGGAATCGCGCCACTAACGAATATGAGTACATCGTACTTCTTGGAGAGATTGCCTTTGTCGAGTTCAGGCGGATAGACCACTTCGAAAGGAAACTTAAACTGCTCGAGTATCCAACGCATCCAACCTGAGGGCATTGAACCTCCGTAGCGGTCCCACAATCCAATACGCACAGGGCTCAATCGAAGAGCTTCGCCCTTTGGTTTGGATTTTACTCCATCAAAGTTCAGACCAAGCTCCCTTGCCATCTTCTGGAGTTTGGGTGCGGTCGAAGCCTTTGCCGGAATATAAATTGTGCCGGGAGGATATGTCTTTCCATTGGTCTTAAAGGCTCCTTTTATCCAGTAAATGTCTTCCTTACTGCCCAGTAGCTGATTAATAGCAATGAATGCGTCATTCACCTGGTGGCTCAAAAGAAAACCGGCAGCATTACGGCTTTGTTTCACCATCCCTGAAGGTGGGGGAACAAGGTCTTTGATCTTTTCGAATGGTCCTTCAAATCCGTCGAGAATCCGGTCAAAGTCCACGCCCATCTGAAAGGCAAGCGTCCAGCCGGCATTGTCGTAGGGAGGTATCGGTGCTCCTCCCGGGTAAGGGATGTCATCCGGATAATCTTGAGGTTCGAACATAGAGAGAATGTGCGGGCGGAAGGCCTGATCTGTTCTGACGACATATGAGCCAGGTGAGTAGGATTTTCCGGCCGCTTTAAAAGAGCGGGTGGCCCTGTGGACGGTCACGCCGTTCTTGATAAGAGTATTGACAAATTTAGTAGCCGTTAAAAAGTCGGGCTGATCTGAGGGAATGACATAGCCTCTCGGGTCTCGTTTATCTGGGGTGTGGAGCATCTCATAGTATTTCCGTGGATATCCCCTTGACCGGCGGGCCCCGGCAGTAGGTTGTGCTTTATCTTTTATGAATGCTGCTTCCACTTCGGCAATCCGCTCTGGGTAGATGGTCCAGTTGTCCCGGTTTCCCCGTTCGATGGCGTTTTTTCCCATCAGGTATATGTTAAACAGGAAGTCCTCCCGGTGCTTTGAGGCCACATCAAGAATGGCACGGTCGGCTGTGATCGAGTAGTCGATGGACTGGCGGAAATGCCATTCCTGCGGTGCAATTGGAAAAGGCAGGTCGACCTTTGAGATCTGTCTCTGGGGAATAAAAGGGATTTGCATGGGAGTAGGGTTCCCGATCGTTTCGGTTAGAATGCCGATCATGTTGTGAAAGTAAACGGTGGTTCGCAGTCCGCCATTCCACCAGATCGAATATCTTGCTCCTGATCTCATTGTTGCTCCCGGCTTTCCTTCGGCAACGAAACGTGTGTGCATGGCGGCTCCGACAAGGTCGATTCCCGGCGCAATCAGAGGGTCAAAGACGTGATTAAACAAACCACGAAAGGGTGGAGCAAATAAAACGCATCCTGAAGGACCGCTCTGATGGTGATTATACACAATCTGTGGAAACCATTCGCGGTAGAGTACGCGGTTAACAGCCTCTGACTCAGGCTGGGTAACCATGTAATAGTCCCGGTTGTTATCGTGGCCGATGTATTTTTGATACAAACGGGGAAGCCCTCTCGTAGACCGCTTTTCGGGATTCGGTTCACGCATGTACCAGTTTGCCACCAGTTCCAGCCCATCCGGATTTGGACAGACCGCTAACAGGATAACGTCATTCAAAATACGAAGTGTCTCCGGATCATTCCGGCTCACCATTTGATAGACGAGTTCGATCAGTTGCTGGGAGCCTAATATTTCGCTGGCGTGAAG
>JAGLWV010000242.1 GCA_023133225.1 Candidatus Aminicenantota bacterium
GTCAGTTTTTTCCAGTATTGAACAAATTGGGTGTTGTTTACCAGTTGGTAGTCATCCCCGATATTAAACCCAAATTGTTCCAGCGGGCTCGTGATTTTTTCCTGGGCCAGGGCAGGAATGAATGTTAATGGGAGTAATAATAAAATTGAAATGAGAATCTTGTTGCTTCGCATTGATTCCTCCTTTTTCTAGAGAGAAAATTTATATCACAAAAAAAGGGGATAGGCTACTTTTTTATTAAGGGGGTTTTGGGGGATAGCCTTGCTCCCCTTCAGATTTTTAGCGCCTTTCTCCACTCGGCCTTCTCGGCGGCCTCGAAACTCTGCATCACAGTTCATGACATACGCCGTATATTCTTTTTCATAACGGGACTCGCTTCTTTTTCCTATCTCGTGCTCAAACATCTCGGCCGGCTGACTTCGTCAACTTCCCTCAAAGGCCGAGCTCCGAAGGCTAAATCTTCAATGGTCGCTTCGGCTATCCCCAAAAACCTGGTAGTGAAAAGAGAGGGGAGGAACCATGCCTGCTCAGCCTTTCTCACGCTTTTCTCCACACTTAGCCTCCGCTTATGCCCTCTTTTATAATTGTGCTGAATTATTTATAAAAACTGCCGATACTTTAATTTATTTTAGTAAGTAATCCAGGCGATAAAGTCTATTTTCCTACATCCACTTCATCACGCCAGTAGCGGAGTTTTCCAACTCCTGATTTATCCGGAGAGCCATCAAAGGCCAGGCCATAATATGAAGGTTTGGCTTCAAATAGGATTTTATTTTTATAGAGGGCTTTAGTCAGGTTAACTATTGTGTATTTTAATTTTTTCCCACGCAAAGAGGCAAAAACAAAATCGCCGTTGGTCTCAATGTCGCCATAGCGGATTTTACCCGATTCATAAGTGTACTTGGGGCGTCTCCAGTCCCGGGATATGTCCATTCGCAGATCGTTCTTTACTCCGATAATAAGGTCTTGGTTGCCCGTCTTTATTTGAATTCCTAGACCGGCCCTCTTGGATTCTATGGGAAGAAGGGTGATGCGGTCTGTCCATTCCAGAAATGATCCACGTGCAGGGTGGGGGATAAGCACGGTGATAAAACCTGCGGTTTCGCCGAGCTCAAAATGCTGGGCTGTTGTCTGATGGATTAGGAATTCATCCTGATAGTGGCGTTTTTCAGGCTCAACACCTTCCAGACGGTAATGGGTTAAAGGAAAGACGATAAGGAGATGTTTGTCTGTAGGTAATGTATGGGTCTGGATTTTTTCATAGACCGTATCGTACCAGTGTTTCCCGTAGGCCGCTATTTTCCTGGTGTGCCAGAGATTTGAAAGTGTGTAGAATTCTTCTTTGCGCGATTTAAAAATGTCAAAAACAACAAAAATCTCGGGATTCTTGATGTAAGTTATAATGCGGTCCCACTCATATCCCATGTTATCATCGATGAGGCGGGTACGGCTGTAGTCAAAGTCAGGCAGGGTCAAGAAATCGACTTTTTGGGTGCGCACTTTTCTATAGGAGCCGGCATTATGGAGAAAATCAAGGATGCTCTGTCCGGGAACCGCGTCCCGGATACTGTAGCGGTACTGGCCTTCTTTTTGTCCCATCCAGATTTTCTCCGGACGGACACACAAACGGTTATGGAAATAATCCTGCCTGTAAGCACCAAAGGGACCGCTGGGCATGTAATTCCGGTATCCGCCATCATGGAGAAGAACAGAGCCGCCAGACATGAGAAGAACGATGCTGTTCTCGTCTGAATGTCCGTGAGTCATCTTTTCTTCTTCCACAGGAATGGTATCCCTCAAATAATCACGGAAGTTTAAGCCTCCATCGCCTTCATCCCTGTAGTTGAGCAGCAGATATGTAGAATTTTTGTTCCAGCCATCCCGGAAAACGATTTTTTTTCCCTGAACATCTTCCATGACTTCTTTGGATAGAGTCTTGGGTTGATGGGCTGGAACTTTATCGCTTCCCCAACGGTAACAATCCAGGAAAAGATATCCCAGGCCTACGCTGGTCGGATTGCTGAAATCAATAAATTTATGGGCGATTTTTGAGGCTGCCCATTTCAGATGAGGATCTTTATACTGCTTAGCGGCAGCCTCGAAAAAAACCAGAAAGCGGTTCCAGTTGGAAAGCCAGTTGGCGTCTCCAAAGTCCGGGACCATATCCGCTGGACTCATCAAATGGAGGAAATAATGGGCATAGTAATACATCTCTGGAGTCTTAAAAAGTTCTTCCATCCTGTCCATGGCATCCGCATACCCGCATAGGGCATACAGCCAGACACCGTGGTAGATGGTTGCATCCTCTATCTGCCAGTTTCCCCAGTTATCGTCTCCGAGTGCTTTACGCAACATGTCCCAGGTTTTAGCCTTCGGGTGATCAGGGAGAGCGCGTACGGCCCAGGCAAGTGACTCTGCACGAAGGGCTGTACGGTTCATCGGTCCCCATTCCTGGGTTCTGAGAAGGTATTCTAGGCTGTCGGAGATTGAGTCCTCAATTTTTTTCTTCTCTGCTTTGTTGAAGACATCTAAGCGCTGGAGTGTATCAAAGGCTCGGATATAACGCATCACTGTGAAGAAGTCGGGAAGAACAGGAACACCGTCCG
>JAGLWV010000243.1 GCA_023133225.1 Candidatus Aminicenantota bacterium
AAAGGAATATTCTGAATTTTCATTTTAGAATCCCCAGGCAAACATTGCCCAGAATTTATCTCCTAGCTCCCAGTATTTATGCATGGCTGCCCGGGCAAAATCATTGGTATATTTTGTAAGATACTTCTTAACTTTTACAGGATTTTCTTTAGATGCCTCACTCTGATAAAGTTCCAATACTTTTTTTTCGATTGACGGCAGGTCTGCAAAAGCTCTGTCCTCAAATTCCTTTATGGCATCCTCGATGTACCGCCTTGTACGTCCCCAGCGGACGGTCGCAAGACGATTTGCACGTCTGAAAGCCCAGCAGGCAGAATCAGTACGAAATCTATGCTGCGCACATATTTCAAAACTTGGAGGGAGCTCGGTAGCACCGGCAAATATGGGTATTCTTGCACTCTGGCCAGGATTATCAAAGGCAAACCAGCATATGCCTCCAACAGGATCAGGCAGCCAATCCCGGCATTGAAGGACGTGAGAATAGGAGCATCCCGATATGGCAATTGTCCGGAAGCGTTGGACTGCTTCAGGCTTCAGAGTATTGAGAAGTGTCCTCATATCGCGAGACATCCAGGGACTGATCACAGGACTTTTAATCTTCTCTTTGCTTCTGCGTTGGCTGACCATGAGATTTTTCGTCGCGTCAAATTCTGTACCCTCGTAGGTTTGCCTGTAAAAAGCCAGAACATCTCTTACCGAAACTTTTTTATCCGGCTTCACGGAAAAAGGAAGTTCTTTTGCATTTTGATCCAGATTGAGAGATGGAGCAAGAGTGCTGAGTATGAAGTATTCCCTGGTTGAAAAGGGCCTTCTTCCGCTGTAAGCTTTCCAGAACCTGAATGGTTCTTTGCTTTTAGAATCCCACCATCCCATTTCTTCGGCAACAGAAAACACATTTTCGGAAGCCATGTAATGGTCAGGATCATCCAGGTTCAATTCTCCAATCCTTGGAATATTCGCAGAGACACCGACATGGTCGTCAGGAATACGGACGGCGGCCCAAACCGCGCCTATCTCCAGAGGACCCGCACCAAATATTTCAAAGTGCCATACTTCTTTCGGGTCAGCAATGGTTATACACTCTCCACTGTCGCTGTATCCATATTTTTTAACAAGTTCACCGGCAAGCCGAATGGCATCTCTGGCGTTTGTGCACCTCTCTAACATCAAGCGCTCAATTTCCTCAATCGTGAACACTCCCTCGGGATTATAAAGTTCCCTTCTACCTCTAATAGTCGTCTCACCAATGGCAAGTTGATGTTCGTTCATACAGGGATAGGCAACATTAAGAAAGGCATAGGTCTCTTCAACCTGAGGTATCTCGCCTCTTAACACGAGGCCTCTCAGATCCCATGAAGTTTCATTGTGCATCTTGCCATAGTAGATCTTGTTTTTTGATCCCTTTTTGTGTTTAGCATGGGGCACAATGTTCAACCAGGTTCTGTAATTCCCATCGCAGGAATGAGCGGTAATCACAGACCCATCAGTTGTTGCCAGCCGGCCAACTTGTATGCTTGTACAACCTGACTCCAGTTCTTCTAAATCCTGTGGATATTCCTGCGGCTGTGGCGAAGACACCAGGAATAAAACCGAGGCTATTGTAAAAATCATCAATATGGCTAATGAACCAAACACAATTTTTAAATTTGACTTTTTCATATTGCTACTCCTTTACTCATAATGCCTTAATTATCAATAAGGGTAAGAGGGATGTCAATAAATTTTAGTAATGAGAAAATTTCAGAGGGCTGTGAGGAAGCCTTCCTCGTATAATTGATTGGAATCCTTTACTTCTAAGTCCGTTGACCCGACAAATTCGATCGCCCTGTCCAGAGTTTCGAGCATTCTTTTTTTATCACCAGGAAGCTCACCAGCGACTCCCCTGTAGATAATGGAATCCCCAGCCCAGAGGTAATTGGTCAGGTGGTCGCTAGCCAGGAAACAATCTTTAAGATTCAGATCCTCGATAAAGAGCTTCACTTCTTTCAACCGTTCAAGGGGTGGAGTGACGACAAATTCTCCTCTTTTTTGTTTCTCTTTTAGCGGAGTTCCATGCTGGATAGTAAGAGTCCTCAGCCTGATGAAATCCGGTTCTGCTTTGTTGAGAACCTTTGCGCTGTTTACTGCATGTTCCCTCCACCTGTCCTTTCCGCCTGCACCGCTTATGACATAAAATGACACCTGGAATCCTGCCTTCTTCGCTTTGCGCCCGGCATCGATCATATTCTCTGGAGTTGCACCTTTGCAGAGCCTTTCGAGCACCTCGGCATCCCCTGACTCCAGGCCAAGGTGGAGCCGGTCAAGGCCAGCTTTACGAACAGCAATTAAAAAATCCATCTTTTTGTTCAGAATGGTCTTTGCTCTTGCATAGGTCGTCACCCGCTCTACCTCAGGAAATGTTTCTCTAATGTAGCCCACTATCTCTGGAAGCTCCTTATGCACAAGGTTATCACTATCTCCAAGGAAAATGGATCTCGCCTTTCCGTAAATCTGTCTGGCTTTCTCTACGTCTTCTTTAGCTTCTTCAAGCGGCTTTATCTCGAACTTGATATGTTTGTACATAAAACAGAACTCGCATTTATTCCAGGGACAGCCCCTTGTTATGCGGATGAGAGCGCTGTTTGCCTCGTTGGGAGGCCTGAATGGGGGGTAATCATATGCGCCTGTATATTCAAACATTGTCCGGATCTTTAATCTGTTTCAGAGAGCTTCTTTTTTCGAAACATAATCGGGATATTTTTCTCTGTCGGAATACCGATTTCAACCAATGTCCAATCTTTGTCATGTTCTTTTATCGCACGTTTTAAAACAGAAACCTTATCCACTGTTGAAACATCTTCACCTTCGAATTCTATGATTTCAACACGATATTTTAGAATTCTTTTCTTGCCATTAATACTCACATCGATCTCAATATTTTGTTTCCCCTCAAATGAAGGTATGAGAACAACGACTTCTCTCATTTTTCACCTCTCTTACTCATACTGCAAATTAACTTCTCATTCAATGTACAGGCAGTGCAATAAATATGCCATTCTTGTTTTCAGGGAAAATAGAGAAATGAGGCAAAAATTGCCACAAAAAGTGTTCGCTTGCATATCAGGCTGTGTTCGCCAGCGAACAAAATGGGCTCAAACCCTCAAATCAATACCAGTGGTCTTGGAGGATTGACGCATACTTGGTGAAAGTCTGGTCGCCAACTGTAAGGACAAATCTGTACTCACCTAATGGCATCATTTGTCCACGGGAACCAAATCTTCTCATGCGCTGCATCATTTGCTGCGTTCGTTGATTTGCTGCTGCCCCTGCTCTGCGCTTTGTCATATCCCATGTAACATTATGCATACCCGCAGCATTACTGCCTTTCAGTTCGTTGATAACCATGTTGCCTTTGAAAACTGTTACCTTCACATCACCATTTACTTTGTTCTTCAGATAGTAATTGATCACGATGCCAGTTGGTTCGCTCTCTCCGAAGAAGTTGGATGTACCGGAGTTCATTCTTTTATTGCTTATCCACCGTATCTTAGATTCTATATTACAAAGATAAACATCTTTAGAAAGAACTTCTGGCGTCATATCTTGTAAAGCAGAAATATCGGTGATAAAGATTCCGCGTCCATGTGTGGCTACAACAAGATCATTCTCCCTCGGATGGATGACCAGATCCTGCACCGGCTGTGTCGGCATATTGTTTTTCATCCTTATCCACCTCTTACCGCCGTCAAGGGATACATAAACTGCAAACTCGGTTCCCACAAAGAGGAGGTTTGGATTCTTATGGTCTTCTTTAATGACATTGATAGGCCCATCGGGCAGATTACCCACAATGGATATCCAAGTCTCTCCGTAATCCGTGGTCTTGTAGAGAAACGGTCGAAAATCATCCCTGCGGTATCCGGTATACGAGACATATGCTGTGCCTGGATCATGGTGTGATGCGGTTACTCTGCTAACCCAGTATCCGGGATTTCCGGTTATTTTGTCATTCAGTTTCGTCCATTTTTTACCGCCATCTCTGGAAACCTGCACGTTGCCATCGTCCGCCCCAACCCAGAGTACGCCTGCCACAAGGGGTGATTCATCGATGGTCGTTATTGTGCAGTACTGAATATTTCCATCTCCTCCTCTTCCGGTTGTAAGCTTTGAGGGGTCATTTGTAGTCAGGTCAGGACTGACCTCTTCCCAGTACTCTCCGCGGAATGGAGATTTTACCAGTATGTT
>JAGLWV010000244.1 GCA_023133225.1 Candidatus Aminicenantota bacterium
TTCCCGAAGTGCGGAATGTAGGATATAATATCCCTTGACCTTAATTTTTTTGTGCTATAAGCTTTTTTGTGGAGACCCAGTTAAGAATTTTGAGGAGGCTGTGATGTCGTACACGGGAAAGTGGATACATATCGATCTTTCTACTGGAAAACATGAATCTGGAGAGACAGATAAGTCTCTTTTGGAAGAATACATTGGGGGGAAAGGATTGGGATTTGCTTTGCTCGAGAGGATGGCTCCAAGTCCCGAGCCTTTTGGGCCTGAGAACCCGCTGATTTTTATCAATGGACCTTTTACCGGTACAAGAGTACAAACAAGTGCCCGCACCTGTCTGGTCACCCGCTCTCCCTTGACAGGCTCTATTCTCGATTCGCATTGCGGCGGCCACTTTGGGCCACGCTTAAAGGCAGCTGGATTCGATTGTCTCATTATTACCGGAAAAGCGGAAAAGCCCGTTTCCATCTATTTGACTGATGAAACTGTAGAAATAAAAGACGCTTCAGACCTCTGGAGAAAAGGAATCTTTTACACGAACGACGAATTAATAAAACGTCACCCCGGGAAAAATCCCAGAGTGGCTTGTATAGGGCCTGCAGGAGAAAATCTTTTGAAAATTGCCTGTATCGGTGTTGATAAATACCGCCAGTACGGAAGGGGAGGGACTGGTGCAGTCATGGGTTCCAAAAACTTAAAAGCGGTTATCCTTGATGGCAGTGTTCCAGTAAATTATTACGACAAAGAAAAATTTCAGCAATTGAACAGCCAGCTTACACAAGATATCATGGACAACGATGGCGTAAAATTCCGCCGTCAAAAAGGAACGATGAAGTGCGTCCGCAGTGGCCAGGAATATGAGTTTCTTCCCACGAGAAATTTCCAAAAAGTCCAATTTGATGATTTTGAAGGCATTTCCTCCGAAACCTGCAGGGAGGAATTGAACTGGGTGGATGTCGGCTGTTTCGGTTGCGCCATTCAGTGTTCAAAGATAGCAAAATGGGATGACCATGAGATTGAAGGGCCTGAATATGAGACGGCTGCGTTTCTCGGTTCAGGATGTGAGATTTCGGACTGTAAAGATTTAACCCTGGCAAATATGATCTGCGACGATTTGGGAATTGACACCATCAGTGCTGGTATCACCTGTTCCTTTGCGATGGAGTGCTATGAAAAGGGCTTGGTCGAAAACTGGGGAGGTTTGGAGTTGAAGTGGGGTGATGCTGTTGCACAGAGAGAATTTTTAAAACGTATGGTGCACAGAGAAGGAGTTGGAGAAATTTTTGCCGATGGAACAAGAATGGCTTCTCAAAAGATCGGGAAAGGAAGCGAAGAATTCGCGATAAATATTTTCGGGATGGAGATGTCGGGTGTTAATCCGAAAGGTTGTCTCACAATGGGAGTCATCCTGTCTGTCGCGGATTTTGCCAGCCATACACGTCTTTGGTGCACAGAGGCGGAAATGGGACCTGATTTCAAGATCGAAGATATCCCTCAGACCACCGCATATGGATTAGACGAAATAAACACTCGAAATTCCCTCATTATTTGTGATTTTGTGCCTTATGGCTTTGATAGATTAGCCCCCATATTGAATGCCATTACCGGATTGAATCATACACCCGAGTCACTGAAAGAAATTGGAGCAAGAATAACCCATTTAGCCCGTAGATATAACCTGCGGAACGGCAGGAAACATACGGATGACATCCTGCCCGAACGCTTCTTCAAGGAAGAATCTCTTTCCGGTTTTATGAGAGGGAAGAAACTTGATGAAAATTTTTTCAAATCACTTATACAGGAGTATTACGCTCTTCGCGGATGGAATGAAAAGGGTGAGCCGACAAAAGAAACATTAGATAAATATGGGCTTCTATAAAGGATATGATTCTGATAGACTACCTGCCCTTCAGTTTCATCACGGTTTTCGTATTCTGAGAGAAACTTCTCAAAATAATGAAAAAGAACTCTATTTATTTACGAATATGAAAGGAGAACATTCATGGCTTTATTGAAACTTGCCAAAAATCTTTTTTTGTCTTCCATTATTTTGATTTTAGCTTTATGCCTCATTTTTTCTACATCTACCCAGACTGAGGAAGTGGATGAGCCGTATGTGGATGAAGGTTGTACGAGCATAATCGTGGGGAAACAGGCCTCGTTTGACGGCTCGACTATGACATCCCATTCCTGTGACAGCAGTACAGACCGCACCTGGATTAATATAGCCCCGCATCAAAAGCACAAATCCGGTGAAATGTGCAAATTATATTTCGAGGCGAAAAGAACCACAGGCCCGGATGATCCTGACCGTCTTGACAGAGGGGAAATTCCCCAGGTGCTGGAGACCTATGCCTATATTAATACGGCCTACCCCTGTATGAACGAACATCAACTTGCGATAGGAGAGACCACTTTCGGGGGGAAGCGTGAATTAAGGAGCCAAGAGGGTTTGATCGATTGTCCGGAACTTTATCGTTTGGTTCTGGAGAGGGCCAAGACCGCACGTGAAGCGATTAGGATTGCCGATGAATTGACAAAAAAGTACGGATATGTTGATAGCGGCGAGTGCTTCACTTTTGCCGACCCCCATGAAACTTGGCATTTTGAGATTCTGGGGCCGGGCAAAGGTAAAAAGGGAGCCGTATGGGCAGCAGTGCGTATTCCCGGTGATCATGTGGGTGTTTCCGCTAACGCTAGCCGCATCCGCCAGATTGACTTAAGTGATAAAGACAATTATATGGCTTCGGATAATGTTTTTTCCCTGGCAGAAGAGATGGGCTGGTGGGATTCTAAAAGCGGGAAGCCGTTTGAATTCTGTTATGCCTATGCATCTCGACGCAGCATGGGATCGCGGCGGCGAGAATGGCGAGTATTGAGCATAATAGCACCATCTCTTTATCTTGATTCCAACGGAGAGAATTTTCCTTTTTCGGTTAAAGCCGAAAAAAAACTGTCGATGAAGGATGTTCTGGATATATTCCGGAACACCTACCAGGATACGCCCTATGATATGACGAAAACCTTGACAACCGTGAATCGCAAAGGAGAGACAGTGAAGAGCCCTGTGGCCAGTCCCTTCCTCAATAGGGATTTGATGGGGCTTTTAAAGATCTCAAGGGAAAGGACAATTTGTTGCCCCAGGGCTACCTATCTCCAAATTACCCAATCGCGCAGCTGGCTTCCGGATGCCATAGGGGGAATTGTCTGGCTCGGTTATGATAATCCGGCTACAACCCCTCACACGCCTTTTTATTGTGGAATTACACAAATGCCAGAATCCTATAGAGTGGATGGCCGCAGGGGCTTCCGGAGGGACTGTGCCTGGTGGGCTTTTCGGAGGGTCAGCCAACTGGCCCAGTTCCGATGGCAGCTTATGAGCCAGGATATCGAAAAAGTCTGGAAGAAGATCGAAGAAAAAACCTTTGCCGACCAGGCGGAAATGGAAGAGGAAGCATTGCGCCTGTATAAACAAAACCCAAGAAAAGCCCGAGAATTTCTAACCAAATATTGTCATGATATAGCCAACAAGGCGGTCAAAGCCTACTGGAAACTCGGTGACGACCTCTGGGGAAAGTATACGCGGTATTTTTAATTAACTGCAACCTTTTTTTTGATGTCTTAGAGTGGTCAATTAGGATATTATTGATTGTATTGTGCAACCTTTTTTTACTATTGAGAGTCTAAATAACTATACGTACGTTTTATATGCAAAAATAAATGTGCCTCAATTTATTTCTTGATCTTAAAAGAAGAAAGGAATGATATATGTTTTTATTCAGAACGTTCCGGTCTCTTTTCTTGTGTCTGCTGATACTAACCTTATTTTTATCTGCACTGTATTCCCAAGAAAGTAACGGCTCAATATCTGACACTGAGAGCCAGAAGCTCAACGTCTATGTGAGCGGTTTCACTGATATTTCATTTTTAAGAGAAAAGATCAATTTCGTTCTCTTTGTTAGTGAAAAGGACCTGGCTCTGGTTGAAGTAAAAATTGAAGAAAAATCTACGCTAAGCGGGGAGAAGGAATTTATTATTACCTATTCAGGCCGTAAAGAACTTAATGGGATCAGCGATGAATTGAGTTATGTTCCGAAACAAGGAGAAACAGAAGAAAATGCAAAACAGACTTTAGCGAAAATCCTGGAAGGTGGGTTGATAAAGTATGCGGCACATACACCTGTCGGTGAAAACATCTCGATCAAATACACCCATACAGAAGAACAGGTCGCTGCTGTTAAGGATAAATGGAATTATTGGCTTTTCGGTCTGAATTTCCATTTTGGCTTGAATAGAGAAAAATCCATGAAAGGTCACAATCTCAGCGGAGGATTTAGTGCGCGAAGAATTACCGATGAATGGAAAATGAGAGCGAATGTGAATACCCATTATAGTGAAAGTACTTTTGAGATGGAAGAGATCGGTCTTTCATACAAAAATATTACCCGGAATTACAATTTTGACGGACTGCTCGTAAAGAGTTTGAGTGATCACTGGTCAATAGGCGTTTTCTGTCAAGCAAACCAGTACACATATTACAATAATAAGTTTTCAATCGAGCTGGCACCGGCAGTTGAATACAGTATTTTCCCGTATATCGAATCTGAAAAAAGGTCTTTTACCTTCTTATACAGGCTGGGATATGTTTATAGAAATTACTGGGACGAGACTATTTATGGAAAAATGAATGAAGGGCTGGCCCAGACTTCCTTAACGGCTGATGTGGAAATTATTAAAACATGGGGCAGCATAGAATCTTATCTTACAGGTTCTGTATATCTGAAAGACCTGAAAGATTTTACCAAGAACAGGTTAACATGGCATTTTGAGATTGACGTTCGGTTATATAAACGGTTGACATTTGATATTGAATGGCGTGTTTCAATGATCCATGACCAGATATTTTTGGCTAGAGGAGGAGCATCCTTTGAAGAGGTATTGCTGCGGAGAAAACGGCTTGAAACCCGGTGGGATTATAGTATTGAATTTGGTTTCGGCTATTCATTCGGATCGCTGAGAAGCAATGTGGTTAATCCCATTTTTGGAAATTAAATGGGAGAGGAAACAACAATGACATTATATAAAAATAGTATTAAAAACATCATCCTGATGAATATTTTTCAGTGTCTTTGTTTTAGGAACACTCCGGTTAAAGTGTATCGTAAGATCAATTGTGCTGCATGGTTTTTAGTGCTGCTTCTATGCATACAATTGCCCGCACCGTGCCAGGCACAGATTGAAGGCGAAACGGAAGAAAATGTACAGAAAAAGGCGCTTACAGTTTTTGCCGAAGGCGGTATCAGCCGTGATTATATGAAAAGAGAGATCCGGTTTATAAACTATGTGAGGGACCCTCGAATGGCCGATGTCTATGTTCTTATTACGAGCCAGTCAACCGGAAGCGGGGGTACTGAATATACGATAACTTACCAGGGACAGAATAACTACAAAGGTATAGACGACACTCTAAAATTTATTAGAAACAGGACCGATACGTATGAAATATACAGACGCGGGATGATAAAGGTCATAAAACAGGGATTGATGCGGTATGTTGCAACGACTCCTACAATAAACGATATATCCGTTTCGTTTAAACCTTCTGTAAGAAAAATAATCCCGGAAATAGATAAATGGAAGAAGTGGGTCTTCAGCATAGGGTTTGATGCTGAGCTCGATGTAGAAAAATATGAAAAAGAATATGATTTTAATATAAATTTATCAGCCAGCAAGATCACTGAGAAATGGAAGATTACCTCATATTTCAGTTATGATTACAATGAAAACAGGTTCGAATACGAAGAGAGGACAATAAAGGATATCCGGAGAAGACTGAGTGCCAAAAGCATGTTAGCCAAAAAAATAGGAGATCATTGGGGAATCGGTGTAATGGGGAATATAAACTCCGATGTGCGATACAACAACAAATTGTCGGTAGAATTATCTCCTACAATTGAATTTAACCTTTACCCGTATTCGGAGTTTTCCAGAAGACAGTTTCCGATTCGTATCGGTATCAGTTTAAGTCATAATGATTATTACGAAGAAACCATTTATAACAAGACATCGGAATTCCTAAGCAAAATGTTTATGTCTGCCGCCAATATTATTCAGGGAAAGTGGGGAAGTGTCATAAATGTAGTACGCGGTTCGTTTTATATCCAGGATTTTAATAAAAACAA
>JAGLWV010000245.1 GCA_023133225.1 Candidatus Aminicenantota bacterium
CTTTTTTCAGTGGACCCTAATTATCATACGGCCTCGCATCTGCAGCAACCTCGACTCGTGAATAATCCAGGATAGCTTTTCGATACCCTTAAGCATTGCTGGTATACCGGTTCAAATTCACAGGATATTCTCTCAGAGATTCGCCCTCCTATCAATCGCCTCTTGAGGTGAATTTTAAGGCGAATTTTTGCACATTGTCCCTTCCGGAGGGGTGAGAGGAGTCTGTGTGAGTGGATTTTTGAGATAGAAAAATGGTGTGAGTGATAGATTTAGAAGAAACGGATCAGGAGTAGAAATCTTCCACACGGATAGAGTCTATTTTAACCTAACCTTTTTTCAGCAAAGTCACCAGCCCAAGGTAGCTTGTCCTTCGTTCCTTGAAAAGCTTTAATCATCAGGACTATCCACAACACGAAAGCCAGAGCGCCAATCATCCAGTTCGCAAAATCGAAAAAAATTCCAAGAAACGGTATGATACCCAAAATGGATAGCCCAATCGAAATTATAGTAATACCACCAAAGGTCACAATCGACTGCACAGCATGGAAGCGAACAAACTTATTTTCCTGTTCAATGAGGAGAAATACAAGACCGCTTATCCAGCCTAGTACATAGCATAACAATCCTGCTACATTCTCCGTCAATCCTAGAGAGGTTTTATCCATTTGCGCGTATCTCCTTAATAGTCTTTGTTATTTAAATACTACTCCGAATATCTATAATATCTGGTCTAACTCTTCCCTATTCTGAACATCTTGGTCCCGCACGTGGGACATACACCCTGAGTCGCCGGTTTTCCATTCTTCATGGTTATGCTCTTGGGATCCTTCATCTCCTTCTTGGCACGACATTTCATACAATATGCTTCCATTAGTGTACCTCCTTTATAAGTGTTGGGTGAATGATAGAACATTCAATATAAGAATGTCAAAATATAAGAATTTGGTTATTGTATAAATATAAAGGCTATACTATACTTTTTTTTAATTCTTAAATACACGATTTAAGGAGAGGGAGGAGAAATAAAATTGAAAAAAGCAATAATCTTAGAAGAGATTTCTATGAAAAAAATTATTTTGAGCTGGGTTCTATTCCTTTTCTGTTTGAACATCCTTTATTCGCAGGATGCGAATCTCCGTCCTATGACTGTCGATGATGCATTAAATATGGTTCGTCTCGGAGACGTGCGGATATCCCCAGGCGGAAAGTGGATATTTTTTTCAAAATCGGAACTGGATTGGGAAAAGAACAAGAGAAAAAAGAAATACTTTATGATTCCGGCGAGTGGCGGCGAAGCCATCCAATATATTGGCGCTACAGGTGGCAGTTCATTTCAGTTTTCGCCCGATGGAAAATATCTCTCCTTTAAGCGCACTGTCGATAAGAAAAGCCAGATATTCGTCATGCGCCTCAGCGGTGGTGAAGCTGTTCAACTCACAAATCACAAAAACAGTGTGGATTCTTATAAATGGTCTGTAGACGCAAGTAAAATATTTTTTACAGCCAAAGAACCGATGAGTGAAAAAGAGCAGAAAGAATATGATTTAGGAGACGATGCAGTTTTTATTTTTGAAGGACCGAACGGAAGAGAGCAAGCCCAATGGCGAAACCTCTGGGTATTCAATACTTCATCCAAGAAGGAGATGCGGTTAACCGATGAGGAACTTATTATCAACGCCTTCGATGTTTCTCCAGATGGAACACGAGTCGTTTTTGCAGCAACAGAACAAGATACCGATAATTATTTCTATCGGTCCGAGCTCTACTTGGTTGATGTAAGCAACCCGAAACCGGTTCGCCTTACCAACAATAATGCTCCGGAGGGTAATATCCTATGGGCTCCAAACGGGAAGTCCTTTGTTTACCATTCCCCTTCTGACAAGGATTATGACCTGACTCACGGTTTTCTCTGGATTATGAATCCAGATTCAGGGGAAAAGAGGAAACTGAAAGAACCGAACCAGGGCAATATTTCCAACCTCACATGGACACCGGACGGCAAGAGCCTGTTATTCAACGAAGCACGTCGTACCAATCTCAATCTCCATCGAATCAACATCAAAACAGGAAAAATCACAGATATCACGAAAATTAAGGGGACTCTCCGGATTCATGCTTTTTCGAAAGACCGGGCAAAAATGGTTTATTCTTATAGTGATTTTGACACTTCACCTGATCTGTATGTCTCCTCAGTGGGAAATTTAAATCCTGTTCGCCTGACTAACGCAAACCCTTGGATTGAAAAAGAGATAGTATTGGCAAAGGGGGAAGTGTTACGCTGGAAGAGCAAAGACGGAATGGAGATCGAGGGGGTTCTTTATGTGCCGGGAAACCATAAGAAAGGAAAAAAGCTCCCTCTCATAGTTACTATTCACGGAGGTCCGCCGGGGCACTTTGCTAATCGCTTCAGGGCGGTGTTTCATGTTTTCGCAGGACTGGGGTATGCCTCGCTTGGTCCAAATATTCGAGGCAGCGACAGCTACGGTGATGATCTTTTATGCGCGCTGCAGGGTGATGTCGGCGGCGGTGAGTTCGATGATGTTATGTCAGGAGTAGACAACCTGATAGAGAAGCGTACTGCAGATCCCGACCGGTTGGGAGTGCGAGGCTGGAGTTGGGGAGGAATCCTCGGCAGCTGGGTCATCACTCAGACCGATCGCTTTAAGGCAGCTTCCCTGGGCGCCATGGTCGGAAGCTGGACTGCGGAGTCAGGACCAGGCCTTAGCTTTGACCTCAAGCTTCATTACATTGGGGGAGCCCACTGGATAAATCCGGAGGAGTGGCGCAAGGTTTCATCGCTCTGGTTCGTAAAAAATGTAACAACTCCTACGCTTTTACTCCATGGTGCACGGGATGTGGTCAGCACTCCCAATCAAGCCATGATGTTTTTCCATGCGCTCAAAGAAATCGGCAAGGTTCCAGTACGGTACATCCATTTTCCTCGAGAACCGCATGGATTTCGAGAGCCCCGGCATCAGCGTCGACGTGACATAGAAGAGATTAAATGGATGCAGAAATACATCTGCGGAATAGATTGGAAACCGTGGAAACGAAAAGAGCAAAAATAGAACTCTCTTTTTAATTCTCCTGTGGATGACTCTTGTCTAAATTTTGTCTGCCCTTTCTCCTCCAGTAGAAATAGACTGGAATCCCCAAAGCTGTGAATCCCAGGCCTGCCAGGGATTCGACCGGCTTTTGGATCAATGTATTGAGGAGAATGGCGAAGGAGGTGAGTATGAAAATAATAGGAACAACCGGATAACCCAAGGTCTTATAAGGCCTTGGAAGGTCGGGAAATTTTTTCCTCAAGGTAAAGACCGATGCTGTGGCTGCAATCCAGAAAATGATGGCAATAAACATGGCAAATGTGAACATCTGCTCGAATGTACCTATCAGCGCAAGGATGGAGGCCCAGATTGCCTGGATAAGAATGGCAAAACCCGGAGTGCGGAAGCGGGGATGGACCTGGGAAACCTTCCGGAAAAAGAGTTTATCTCTAGCCATGGCATAATAGACCCGGGGACCGGCTAAAATAGAACCATTGATAGAGCCGAAGATCGAGATGGTGATCGCTACCGAGATCAGCACACCTGAGGATACTCCGAACAGAGCGCCAGAAGCTTTTTCGGCAATCCTTTCGACCCCTGCCATTTCAGGAATGGGAAGGGCATAAAGGTAAATATAATTGACCAACACATAGAGGGCGGTTATTCCCAGAGTTCCCAGGATTAATGCCAGAGGAAGGTTACGTTTAGGATTTTTTATTTCTCCTGCAACAAAATTCACATTGTTCCAGCCGTCAAAAGCCCAGATGACAGCGATCAGAGCGACTCCAAACCCGAAGATCAATTGACTGAAACTTATCCCTGCCGGATTCAAGGAAAAATTTACCGCTGTTCCTTTTCCGATCGTAAAACCCAGGGTAATGATCGCGAGGATGCTCCCGATCTTGAGTACAGTGAATACATTCTGGATAAACTTTCCGAATGCTAATCCGATATAGTTAAAAATAGATAATACGATAATAACGACTACGCCGACGACCTGACCGGCTGACAGAGAATATCTGACAGGGTGACTGAAAATATTGAAGGTCTGAGATAAAATGATAGTATCTGTAGATAAGGATGGGAAAAAGCGACCGAAATATAGGGAAAATGCCAGGGCCAATCCTGCGATTCCTCCGGTCATATATACCAGAAACAATATCCATCCGAAGAGAAATCCGGGAAGGGGGCCATAGGCTTCCCTGATATAGACATATTGCCCCCCTGCTTCGGGCATGGCCGCACCGAGCTCCGCATAGGTGAGCGCTCCAGCCAGAGTCAACAGTCCACCCACGATCCAGGCAATCAGAATCAATCCAGCGGAAGGGATATGGTTTGCCATGATGCCGGTCGTAAGAAAAATACCGGAACCAATAACGATTCCTACCATCACCATGGTCGAATCGAACAGCCCGAGCTGACGAGAGAGTCCTACTTTATTTTTTCCCTGTTCACCTGGCTTATCCATAAATCTTACTCCTTTCCCTTTTCAATCATGGAATTGCTAATTGCTCGCGTCCCTATTTGACCTCCGGATACAACAGTGCATTGAGCAGGAATTTGTATGTTCCATGAGATTGGGCTCTGTGCTGACAGGGGAAGCCGATCAGAATGATGTGCCCTTTTTTGTACTGAAGATCAACAACTGCGGCTTTGCGCGCAATCACATTTTCTCCGAAGAGCCAGCCGCTCAAAAGGATATCATCTTCAGGAAATCTAGCCACAACTTTCCTATCCCACCCTACAGAGGGGATCCTCGTGCTTAGAGCCATACTTCGATAAAACATGATTGCAGCCTCTCTAGGCATTCCGTATCCGATAGGCGATTTATTATCGACTTTGACTCTTAAGATGGAACCAGGACACGAAAATTTGCTCCGGTCAACTCTTTCTAGGGCATTTCCAGCAGGCACTTGGAGCTCATTGAATGCCAATCCGCAGGCACTGTTGAGGGTAACAAGAATGCCTCCTTGTTCGACAAAGGACTTCAACGCTTCGACTCCTTCCTGTCCGATGCCACCTTCATACTCTGGAGGGATGCCTCCATAAGACCCTCTATAGCGTGAGGAAGGGCTGCGCCTTCCTGTTTTTATTATATTCGCGTTTTCATCCGCAAAGACGATCACATCAAACTTTGCTCTCAGGTTGTTTTTTTTCTTCTTCGTTCCTTTAAAATCCTTATTGTGAAGTGTCGTATAGGGGATACTCAAATCGTCAAAAACATACCGCGTCCAACCCTCATCCATGTTTGATCTAAAGGATTGATAAAGCCCGATCCGGAATCTCTTTAAAGAAGCTTTTGGGATATCAGCGATGTTTTCAAGCCTAAAAGCTCCCACATGCCATTTAT
Source organism: Candidatus Aminicenantota bacterium (assembly GCA_023133225.1). Taxonomy (GTDB): domain Bacteria; phylum Acidobacteriota; class Aminicenantia; order Aminicenantales; family Aminicenantaceae; genus JAGLWV01. Next base: position 5,398 of record JAGLWV010000245.1, read on the forward strand.
CCAAAAGGGCTGGGAGGGCTTTCCTTACCTGAGGGGTGTTTTTAATGATAAAACTTCCTGCAGCCGCTTCGAATCCTTCACCTTTGACAATGTCCTTAGAGCGGTAGATTTCTGCTTTTGTCTTGATAAGGGAGAAGATGACCGAATAGGAAGTATTGAGTCGGGAATCAAGGACGGTATATGATGCAGCGTCCTGGGGCCGTGTGAGGGAAGGGTAAGAAACTTTGTCCAACTTTGTAAGATTTGCCTCGAAGGGTTTATTGATTTGATCACATTTGACCCCCATCTGTAATGGAAGAGTCCAGCCTGCATTGTCGTAAGCCAGTGAAATGAATGGACCGTTGGGATATTCGCGGCGGAGGTCTGGATGTTTCTGTATTTCGAGCAAAGCCTGCACATAAGGTCTGTAAGGCTGAGACATCAGGATGACAAAAGAGCCGGCTGCGTAGATTTTGTCGCCAATGCTGAAGTCTTCTTTAGCTTGATTGATTTCTACACCAGCGGACATCAGGATTTCGAGCATTCTAAGTGTGGTGGGGTAATCGCACTGCTTTTTGGGAATGACAAAAGCATACGGCTGGCCTTCCTCTCTTTTTTCGATGGAATCCTTGTTCATTTTGTAAAAGTTGTACAGAAATTCTTCCTTGTGGAGATAAGCTGTTTTCACCAGACTGAGGGAAAGGGTCAACTCGTAATCCACGATGTCTCTCAGCCTCCACCAGCCACCAGACCATGGGTCAGGAAACTGCATGCTTTTTTCGATATATGATTTTGATATTTCTGCAGTATCAATATTAATCGGACTGGCTACCCTGACCTCCGCCGCCTCGCTGAGGAGGCATATGGTGTTGTGAAACCAGGGAGTGTTATCGCAGGCTCCATCCCACCATCCCGCATAATTTCTTCCGTAATGGACACCTTCAAAGCCATTCTTCTGGAGGTCATAGGCCATGTTCATCCCGAACAGGGCAACTCCACGCCAGATAAGAGGATGGACATTGGGATTGGGAGGATTCGCAAAAGGCGGGATCCAAAGACGAGCGCCCGAAGAGCCCATCTCATGCTGGTCGATATGGATTTGAGGGATCCAGTCATGATACATAACTTTTGTGACTACTTTTGTTTCAGCCAGGTTTAACATGAACCAATCACGATTGTTGTCATGACCGGCATAATGTTGATACAGCCAGGGCATACGGCCTCCTTCATACTTGGTGCCTACATATTTCCGGTACCAATCAGTTACCATTTGCTGGCCGTCAGGGTTAATGGTCGGCGCAAGCAGAATGATGACATCATCCAGAATTTCATCAGCATCAAAGGGTGTTTTTCCCGTCACTAATTGGTATGCAAATTCCATGGCCATCTGAGAGGAGCCGATTTCCGTTGCGTGAAGATTACACGTTATAAAAACAATAACCTTACCTTCCTTAGCCAGCTTTCTGGCTTCATCTGGAGTCAAGCCTCTTGCATCTCTCAGTTTTTTGGTTGTGCTCCGATAGGTGTCGAGCTTAGCCATGTTATCTTCGGAAGTTATGACAGCCATGATTATGGGCTTATTTAAGGTAGAGTGGCCGATGGTCAAAACTTTGATCCTTCCCGATTCCTTATCGAGCTTTTGGAAGTAAGCCTGAATTTGATTGTAATCAGCAAGCTTGCGGTCTGCACCCACTCTATGACCTAAGAATTCATCTGGTGGAGTCTGGGCAGTGAGTATAAATGGCAAAAGCAATAATAGAAGACAGGAGAAAGAAAATATTTTTTTTCTCATTATATCCTCCTTGAGCAATGATTTAATTTAAAAAGGGATTTTCTTTATCATTATTCCCTAATCTTTTGAAACTTCAAATTCTTAACGCGTCCCGCCTGCATTATAAAACCATTAATTCTTTTTTCTCTATCTCTCGTGAACTCCAATCCCCTTCTGCCCCAACCAAAGTTATCGGTTGAATACGCGGTAAGAAAACTCGAAGTCTCTCGAAGTTTTAAAACCAAATTATTGTTTTCCACATCAAGAGTATATGTAATATCGAGTTCATCACTGTAATAGTTTCCGACATATGTCTGCAATTGTGAAGATGAAAGTTTAACGGGCTTGGGCCTTTCTCCTCGAGGACGTTCCCTCTGCCTAGGAGTTGGGGATTCTGTGAATTGGTTTGCAAGATACAGATCTGCAATTTTTCTTGCGATTCGTCCCGTACTAAAATTGCTCAGGTTTGACAGGACCACGATAGAAAACCGCTGCTCAGGAAACTGCATATATTGAGCCTGGTATCCAACAGCAGATCCTCCATGGCTTATGGTCTTCAGACCGCCATAGTGGCTTATATTCAGCCCAAAAGCGTAGGGGATGACTTCACCATTGTTTAGCTTGCCACGAGTCAGCATCATATTGATCAGATCTTGAGTGCCATCTCCCAATGTATTGTCATAGAAATTCTGATCCCATTTAAGAAAATCTTCTACTGTAGTAAAAACACCCAAATCACCTATCACTTTAAGCCTGAGTATATCCAATCTGTATCCGCCTTCTTTTTTGGGGGAATATCCATACGCTCGGTTTTTCACAATCATATTTGGGTCATCATGAAAATGAGTGTTATTCATTCCGAGCGGATCAAATATATATTTTTTTGCAAAGGCGCTTGTTTTTAATCCGCTCACTTGACTAACAATTTCTGAGAGTAAAAAATACCCAGAATTTGAATACGAATTCTTATCTCCGGGCTTAAAATTGAGTTCTTTCTGCCGCGAGAGCGTTCTAACAAGTTCTTTTGGCGTATAAATATAACCGCTTCCTTCCGGTTTTCCCATTAATTCCACAAGAGTCAAATATTCACGCACGCCGCTTGTGTGATGGAGGAGGTGTTTGAGCATTACCGGTCCATTATACTTAGGCCAATCAGGGATGTATTTTCGGATGTTGTCATCCAGGGATAGCTTTCCCTGTTCGGCAAGAATGGCTATACACATCGCAATAAACTGCTTTGAAATAGAACCGATACGTGAGGGAGTCTGTGGCGTCCAAGGAAGGGCATACTCAAGATTAGCGATGCCGTAACCGCGGGCATATATGATTCTTCCGTCTTTAAAAACCCCGACTGCTGCTCCCGGTGAGTCATCCTTATCCCATTGTTTGAACATTTCATCCACTTTTCCTGTAAGAGCATTATGGGTATAGGCTTGATAAGCGACAGCTGTCTGTAATGTAACTCCAAAAATGAGAGCTATCGACAAACAAAATACGAAACAAGCGAAGAATTTTTGTTTGTTATCCATAACTCCTCCTTTACAAAAACTTATTGTTATCCAATATTTGCAGGCACTACGGGTCAAGGATTACTGCATTATTTAATTTATATATTTCTCAAGCAGTCCTGTTTTTTCGTTAAACTCCCTGATGAGTTTGTCCCATTCCGTATAAGAATGATATTTATCTCTCCAGTAGTTCTCATCGTACCATTGACGGTCCAACTCTTCTATGTCTTTCCCGATTTGTTCAACCCAGGTGAAGTATTTAAGATTATGCATTCTCTTCTTATCCCAATAACTGAGTTCGAGCATTTGATCTGTGGTAAGATTCAGGAGGCAGGTATCAAAATCCACTGCAGCGTGGATATCTGTATATTTGCCTCTTTCTTCGTGTAATTCTTCAATCCGGGATTGGTAAAGTTCCATGGAGTCTGTCGCTATTGTAAATACGATATCATTCTCATTCATCTCATAATATTTAGCCATTTTTATAGAGCCGAGGAGGTTTGCTATAGAGGAAATTCCAAGCAGGTGCAATTTATCAACGATTTCCTCTGAAATGCCTTTTAATTTAAGATGGTTTTTTCCAGAGGGTTCGTTGAACAGTCGAAGCAGCCGAATGCAAAACTCATCATTTATACCGGCGACCATATCCATGTTTTTCAGATTGTGTATCCAGGGAACATGTTTATCCCCTATGCCTTCAATCCTGTGGGCTCCGAATCCGTTATATAATAAGGTTGGGCACTGCCAGGCCTCACCCGCACAGACTCTTATTCTCGGGAATTTTTCCCGTAGATAATCCGCACATCCTAATGTTCCTGCAGAACCCTGAGTCAAAAATATGGCAGCAAGCCTTTGTTTGTCTTTTCTTTCTTTATTGTAGGCTTCTTCAATCGCCTGTCCTGTACACACATAATGCCAGATGGCGTTTCCGATCTCATCAAATTGATTTAAAATAACGACCTCATCAGGTCGGGCTCTTTTTAATTCGAAACTCTTATCATAAACTTCTTTGACATTGCTTTCCGAACCAGGAGTCGCATGGATTTCTGCCCCAATTTTTTCCAACCATTCAAATCTTTCACGGGACATCCCTTCAGGTAACACTGCTATGCTTGGACAGGCAAGAAGATAGGAATCATATGCTCCGCCTCGACAATAATTTCCTGTAGAAGGCCACAAAGCTTTCTGAGTTGTCGGATCAAAAGTACCTCTTACCAATTTTTCCACAAGAGGCCCGAATGTGGCACCGACTTTATGAGACCCTGTAGGGAAATATTTTCCAATCAGCATTATGATCCTGGCTTTAATGCCTGTTAATTCTTTTGGAATTTCCATGTAATTAACGCCGCCAAACCCGCCTCCGGATTTTACCGGTTCATTCTTCCATGTGATTCTAAAAAGGTTTCTTGAATGGAGGTCCCATAGTCCTATGTTTCGAAGTTCATCCTTTATGCCCCGGGGAATCTTTTCAGGATGAGCCATTTCCTCATAGGTGGGAATAATGATATCTTTTTCCTTGCATCTCTTTATAGTATTTTCCAATACTTTTTTTGTTTCTCTCATATCAGACATCCTGTTTTTTTACACTAATAAAATTCAATCTGTTTGTTGTTTTGCCAAATGAAGAGCCTAGAATTTTAGAAGCCCTCAATCTGTTTCGGGAAATAATCTTCACAGGTCCCTTCCCGGT
>JAGLWV010000246.1 GCA_023133225.1 Candidatus Aminicenantota bacterium
ATGAGCTATGAGCTTCTTTATTCTTCCCATTTGTGGATTTTATAGTACTCATTTACCATTCTTTGAATATCTACGGTGGAACCTTTTGTCGGACCTTCTTTTAAAGGCTCTTTCTGGAATCGCTCGGGCAGAGTGTAATCTTTCCTTTTTACTCCGAATTTCCTGTTGAGTTGATACTCTGTATTGATATGATCCCCCAGTATTTTTTCCAGATATTCAGGGGAATAGTCAATACCGGTCCCGGTTTTGAGAAGAGCGGAGATGTTTTCAAAATTTAGGATATCCATGCAGAGCCCGATATTCTTGCACATTGTCAGACAATCGGTAAGAAGAGCTATCTTTTCCGAATAGCTTACAAGGGCTGCCTTCCCTTCCTCGGCCAGCCTGTCTGCAGCTTTTTCTGTGCCGAAACGTTTCTTTGCTTCTTCTTTTCTGTTGGTCAATTCAAAGTAGGGTTCAGCACGAAGATGATCAGCTCCTCTGGCGGCAACAGCATAGGTGAGACCGTAGGCTTTAATTCCCCGTGGATCGCCACAGATGATATCCAATCCCTTTACCTGCATCACCAGTTTTTTTGCCTCTTCACCAAAGCTTTCTGATAATTTTGTTGCTCCATTTGCCAGTCTGTCTCCTATGCCCCGGCGAAAAGTTATCATATCCACGACTTCCCTGATCTTATCGGTCTCGCCCCAGGTCATACTCAGGCCGTCCAGATCATCAGGCGAGATCAATCCCTTTTCCTGGCATTCGATTATCCAGCCTATCACCTCGGCTGTGGAAATGGAATCCATTCCCATTTGGTTCAGATACCTGTTCATTTCCAGAGCAAAGGGAAGATCGGAGCATCCAAGGCGGGAGGTAAAACTGCAGAGAGTTTCAAACTCCGGTCCTTCCGCCTCGTTTCCATCCACAACATAATAGCGGGAACAATGGACGTTGCAGTTGAAACAGGACTTATTCTTCACTTTATGTTTGCTTGCCAGTTTTTGCCCGGAGATTTTGTCCACGTATTTACAGATTCCTTCCTGGAAATGTTTAGTGGGAAGGATACCTATGCTGTTTAAGTCTTTCATCAGCATAGTGGTACCCAGACTGTAGCGCTTCCGGTATTCTTTGTGATTTATTATATTTTTCTCGATTTTCTGGACCTCTGAGAGAAAAGCCAGAGTATCAGCAACCTCGAGAGAACGGGAACCCTTCACAGCCAGGGCTTTTATATTTTTAGAGCCCATGACTGCACCCATTCCGGTGCGTCCGTTTACTCTGTTCCCGCTTGAGACTATGGCGGCAAAATGGACAAGATTCTCACCAGCCGGTCCGATAGCGGCTACCTGAATGGAATAATCCTTTCTCTCCTCTCTTAGTGTTTGTGTTGTCCCCCCAACAGTCTTTCCTGCGTATTCCGGACAGTTCACAAACTCCACTCCTGATTCTGTTACTAACAGATAGAGGAGACTCTCAGCCTGGCCCGTGATGATGATTTGATCGAAACCTGTGAGTTTCATCTCAGCGGCAAATTGCCCTCCTGCTGCCGAATCCCCCAGTATGCCTGTCAAAGGTGACTTAGCGCTCACAGTGTAATAAGCAGATGCCGGCAAAAGTGAACCTGTCAAAGGCCCGACGCCAAAGAGAAGGATATTATCAGGTCCCAGGGGGTCACAATCCGTGTCTAGTTCTTCAAAAAGCCTCTTTGTGTTTGCTGCCCGCCCTCCGATAACAGGTCTTATCCAAGCCTGATCAAGAGATTCTATTTGGAATCTCTGTTCTGTGAGGTCTATTCTCAGTATTCTTCCCCCGTAGCCATGTTTAAGCATGGGACTTCCTCCACTTTTTTCTCAACTCAATACCAATTTTCTTCAAGTAGGAGTGCCGTTTCTGGCTCGTATTCATCCTTTTTGTTTCTTTCTTAACAGTGGCTAAAGATGGATGTTCATTCTCTCCAGCTTCATAAGAGATGGCTCCTTCTGTACAAACTTCAACGCACCTAGGCCTTCCCCCGCAAAGGTCACAGACATAGACAAAACCCTGGAATATTTCAATCGCTCCTATGGGACAAGCTTTTTCACAGACTCCGCAGAGCGTACATAGTGTTGGTGAGACTATCACTTCGCCGAGAGAACCTGTGCTCATCGCATCTTCAGGACAGCAGTCACAATAGCGCTCCTTGCATTGATGGCACACAACCGGACCATCGATGCCGATCTCGTACAGGTTCAATACTTTCATCCTGGCCAGGTTGTTATTGATCCTCCCTGTCCGGAAGAAACTGCAGGCAGATTCGCACCTTTTACATCCGGTGCATTTGCTGATATCAACCCGGATCATTCAACCATCTCGAGTCGATACTGGACCAGCCCTTTTGGATCAGGACAGGAGAAATTTTTAACCTTTTTTACCCAATGTTCTTCTTTTAAATCATCTCTAACAGCCAGGATAGGAAAGATAGGCATCATGCTTTGCAGTGCCCAGATACAGACGAACTGACCTTCCGGAACATAAAGCTTTGAATCTTCCACAAAGAAATGATCACCGACCTGAACGGGGAGGTTGCAGCACCCGTCAATTCTTTCCACACTCACTCTTATTTTTGCCATGATTATATCTCCATTAATGGAATCAGGTTTTGATATTAAACAATTTGTTTAATGCAGATTAAAGCAGTAGTGATGAATTGTCAAATTTGGAGACCTGACCTATTATTTCTTATTTAACGGATATGTTTTATTCGCTACTATCCCTGATTCAAGCCTAAAAAGAATAAGAAATTTTGAAGACTATTCCTCTGCCGGGAGCATCCACACCTTTTTCGTCAGCAGACAGACGATATGTTTTGTTTAACACATTTTGTGCAATGGCGAGCAGAGTTAAATTATGATTGAATTCATAACCGAAAATAGCGTCCACGAGAGTGTACCCTTTTATTTCAATTTCAAGGGGACCGGGGTCTTTTCTGTGAGCGGCAAAGGTAATTTTTGGCTCTGCCCAGAATTTACCTGGAGAAAACTTGATCCAAAAGGTTAGGCGGGAGGCCGGAACATGATTAAGAGAAGCGTCGGTGTTCTTTTCTCTTCCCACCATATGGTGGAAATTAATAAACAATTCACAATTTTCAATCAACCAGAAATAAAATTCACCCTCTATCCCTGTGATGTGTCCCCGGGTTAAATTCCTGTAATAATATTCGTCTTCACCTGCGCCACTGTATTTCTGGATCAGATCGCTCACCGAGTTTCTGAAACCATAAATTGAGGCATAAAATTTTTTATGAAAGTATCGAAACCCGAGATCTAAATTCACACTCCTCTCAGGTTTCAGGTCCACATTACCAAGAACTGTTCCCCTCCCGGTCAATCCGGTGTAAAACAGCTCGCTCATTGTAGGGAATCGAAAGGAACGGCCCAGGTTAGCTAACAATGAAAAATTTTGGGTTACTTGAAATATTGAGCCAATATATGCAGTGAACGACTGGTCGCTTTTTGAAATCTTATTTGATGAGTGAGTAAAGTTGCTGGTGTTGATGTAATCAAAACGAGCTCCAAAATTCATAGTCACAGAAGGCGATATCTGGATCTTATCATCGATATATAAACCGAAATTATTTCTCCGGCCATCAAGGAGTGAAGTTTCTTCTGTTTTCTCGGTTATATTGCCGAAATCATCAAAGATCCATTCAGTGTTGCTGTCGTTTACACCTCGGCGTCCGAAAAAATCGAATCCAAAATTTAAAGTGTGGGTTTCACCCAATCTCTTTCCACCCCGAACCTTAAAGCCGAAATTGCTGCCCTCAATTTTTGCCAGATTTCTTTTTTCGACTGTCAGGGATTCACTTAAATTGTCTTTCCGGGTCTCCAGCATAGGGAGGAGGAAGTAGAAGCTGGCATTCAAGGTGTCCAGATACAATGTGTTTTGTATTTTGTACCCAAGGGTGAAAATGGTATTTCTCTCTTTTGGGTACCATCTTGGTTTGAGTCTAGCTGTAGGGCTGGGCTTTCCGATATCCACGCCCCAATAATTTAAGAAAGTGAGATAGAACTGAGAATTATCTCCCGTTCTACTTACTTTTAGCAGAAGGTCATAATCCGAATAGTGAGATTGCTCTATTATACCTGCAGGTGAGGAATAATCGCCAGCATTCTTTCCATTAGCCGCAATCATAAAAGCGAACTTTCCCAGGGGAGCGCTTAAATTAACTGAAGCAGCTCCTTCTTTCCTTATGGTATTGTAACCAAGTCGAAGATCTCCCTTTAATGGTGCATCAGGAGCAGGTGTTTTTGTGACAATGTTAATAACCCCACCGATTGCGCCAGAACCATAGAAGACCGAGTATGGACCGCGGTTGATCTCGATACGATCGATATAATTGAGATTAATAAAAGAGGCACTCGTTCCTATACGCCTTTCGGAGGTAAGCCGAACTCCATCCATAAGAAGCAGAATCCGATGCTCTGCGAGTCCCCTGATCGATGGGGCCATGGAATAGCCTCCCTTACCAACCATCGCCACTCCAGGGACCTTTTCCACCGCCTCAGCAATGTTGGTTGTTCCCAATTCGGTTAATACGCTGCTGGGTAGTATGGTGCGGTGAGACGGCAGGCTAATATCTATAATGGAGTCCGCTTGAGCAGTGACAGTAATCTCTTCCTTAATTGTAAGGAGAATTGGATTTTTTGCAGGCAGAATAACTTTGATCAATTTGCCCGGCTTTTCACCAACAGTAACTTCGAAAATCTCAGGCACATAATCAGAGTGAGTAAATTTGAGTTGATATTTCCCAAGCTCCAGGCCTACTAGAGCGAATGTCCCATCAGAAAGGGTTTTGGTTATTATGGAAGTATCAAATACCTCCACCTTGACATTAGCCAGTGGCTTCCCGCCCTGGTCTGAAACCCGGCCTCTAATAGTCCGCTTTGTCTGGGTATAAGATAATCCACTGATAAGAGCGATGAACAGAACAAACCAGAAAAGCCTTTTCATCTTTCGTTCCTTTTTCCGATATAATCCATGAAACCTGGAGCAGAATTCAGATTTTCATTCCATTGATCGAGCAGATAAATCTTTTCCTCCTTATGGATTGCCTGAACAGCCTTAACAGAGAACTTTACCCTGATGCCAGTTCCGAAATGTTGAAATTATCTACCATAGAAACCGAGCGCTAACAACTCCACTCATCAAATCATGTATAATCTAACGGTTGAATGACAGAGAGAAAAAAGAGGAGAATGAAAAAGGCAATTTTTCTCATATTAACTATATTATTATAGTAAAAGAAAGGTCGGACCTCAACATTCCTTGTGTGTTGTTCGCTTTTTTATCTGATTAACCATCGATGGATCATTTGATTTTTTCAAGATATCTTTTACACTCAAGTTAAGAATGGGATGAACAGTATCCGGAGATATTTCCGAAAAAGGAACAAGAACAAAATTTCTCTTTTCCATTCTGGGATGAGGAATTTCCAAATTTTTCGTCTGGATGACAGTTTTTTCAGCTAGAAGAATGTCTATGTCGATGATACGAGGACCTTTTTTGGCTGGTAAGTCTCTTCCCATTTTTTGTTCAATTTTTTTTACCAAGGTAAGCAAAGCTTCCGGTTTAACATTTGCTTTAACCTCTAAAACCTGATTATAGAACCAGGATTTGGAGGGAAAACCAACGGGTTGAGTTTTATATAACGAAGATTCCTTAAGGATTTCAATCCCTTCCTTTTCCAACAAAAATTGAGTTTGGGATAGATTTTTTTCCCTGTCTTCAAGGTTACTGCCTATACTTAAGAAATATTTCATTTCATGTATTATAACCTACATTCCGCAGATTGCGA
>JAGLWV010000247.1 GCA_023133225.1 Candidatus Aminicenantota bacterium
ATGTCTATTGCGACACAGTCTGATTCCCGCGCATGCGGGAATCTAGATTCCTGCCTTCGCAGGAATGACAGGCACCTACACTTATTGAGAAGTTACTAATCAGAACACCAGCACACTGAAAAAAAGGGAGTAAAGAAGACGGGAAGGCAGGGTTTTGGGGGATTTGGGTACCGCTTGCTGAAGTTATGCTCTGGGCTTTTTCAGGTAATTTAAGATTAAATTTCCTCTTTTATCTTGTCCCAGTTTCTGATTTTGTAACGTTTGACTTTAATGTAGCCAGTATCTCGGTCTGGCACAATCCTATATATGTATCCCTTTCTTATTATCCTTGGGGGAAGAGGCATTTTGACTCTGTAAATGTAAATACCCTTCTCACTAAAAAGGTCATAAAGTTCACTTCTATCTTCAGGATTGTATAATTTAAATCTCCTCACATAAATTCGACGTTCATTATCTAATATTATTCTCGAGAAAAAAGGCTTAATTTTCGGAAATACATAAGCTTTTTTTACCTCATTTCTAGATAACTTTTCTTTTCTGCTGGATTTTTCTTGCCTCTCCAGATAATTATCTATTCTTCTCTTTTTGTCTTTTTGGGTAACAGGTTCCGCCTTCTCTTCCTTCTCAATTCTAAACCTTGTTTCTCCTGAAGTATTTAAGACATACAGTTTATATTCTGAGGAATGTCCATAAACTCCGCTTCCATCTAAAGCTGGATAAAAATACAGCCTATGACTGTAAGGATTGCCAAGAATTCGTTTTTTAATCCTTGGGGGCAATTTATAAGGATAGCTCACAATTCTTTTTATAACCTTTCCTTTCGAGTCCATAATCACTACATCTCTTGTGCTCCCTTCTGGTGAATAAAAGGAAATCTGCGTTAAAATATTTCCTTCTTCTGATATCCCAAATCCAAAAAAAGAGTGTTTCAGCCTTTTCTTTTCTTTAAATTTCCCATCCTTTTCAAAAACATTTAGATATCTTCCGAGTGAGTCGAAAACATAGATGATATCTTTTACGTCAACATGTATCCACATAGGCTGTTCAAATTCGCCCGGACCCTGTCCTCTCCCACCTATTGTTTGCAGATAACTTCCATTTTTATCGAATTTCTGAATTCTGCAATTGCCTCCATCCAAAACAAATATATTTTCCTCTGAATCGACTGCCAAGGTGACTAAACCATAGAATATATAATTCTCGTCGTCTTCATTTCCAATGCTTAAATCTTCTTCTAATTCAAATGTAATCTCACCATACAGAGGTTCTCCTGGATTCTTAATGACCTTGCTTCCGTCTTCAATTTCAATTTTGCCTTTCCATTCGATCTTTTGCCTCTGTTCTTTACTTATAATGATAGAGCAGAGAATAAGTAAAATGACTAACAAGGATATTGCTCTGGTTTTCATTTGACCGATATCATTTCCAAATGACTCGATATCTTTTCACATATGGAATCCCATTCCTTTTATCAAAGAGAGTGTATATATAGTTCTTTTTTATCCCAAATATTTTTTCATCCCTCGGCAAGGAAAATTTTGCGATGTATCTTCCTTCAGGATCAAAAACATCGCAAACAAAATGACCATTTTTATCCTTTTCGTATGTCTGGACATATATTTCACTTTCATTATCACAGGCAATCCTACGAAATGGAGGGAAATTTTCGGGCCAATATCCAGGCCTTCCTTTCTTATCCTCTTTAGTTATCTTTTCAGGATCATATTCCTTCATTATTTTTTTTATCTTTTTTCCCTCAGGATCCGCAATATAGAGTTCGTAATCAGAATTTGGAGAAGTAATTCCCCATACAATGCTGTCATCTTTTCTCACTTTATATGTAAACCATGGAAACATTATCCCAGAAATCCTCAGCTCAGGAAGAGTATACTCAAATGTTGCAATAGCCATAATGGGATTGAAATTCGGATCCATCTTTAACAAACCATACACATAAGTTCTCTCAGAATCTCCCCTTCTTGGCCTTCTCTTATAACTATAACATTGTGCTATGATATTTCCTTTGGAGTCTATCAGTGGATTTAATACTCTATGGTATTTTTCCGTACTGATTTCTTTAAGGTATAGTCCTTCCTTTGTGTAATAGTACATACGCTTGGCCCCCCAACCATAGATCATTATAGTTTTCCCCTCAACTATTTGCATAAATCCCATTTTCTTTTCAAACTTTCCAAAGGTTCTTACTAATTGTCCATTTTTATCAAAAACTTTTACTTTTTTTTCCTTATTATCAAAAACGTAAATATTCCCCTCATCATCAACTGCAGCATAACCCAAGCCGGAAGGAAAATGGCCCTTTTTTCCTTTCTCATATCTGAGGCAAAGTTCTTCCTCAAGGCTTATTTTTGAGGGAACACCAGGAGGAGGCTCAGGATTTTTTTGATTATAAATAACAGGAATATTAACAGGAATATTAATGTCGATTTCTGTCTTTACTTCCTGGACTTGCTGGGAAGAGCATGAAACCATAAGGAAGAAAATAGACACAACAATGGACAACTTTAAGTCAGATGGAATTTTTTGCATTTGCTCTCTTGATTCTTTTTTTATCCCCCTCTTCCCTTTTTTATCAAAAAACAAAACCATTGTATAATCTTTTTTTTCCTTTTACACAGTTTGAAATTGGATATCTTTTAAGGAAGAGCAGAAATTATTCAATGCTCGATCGTTATTTTCTCATATAGAGGATACGCTTGTTCTTGCCTATAAACACCTCATTTATTTCTTTGGACTTAATAAATTTAACGAAGTCCTTAGAAAAAAAAGGGAGTAAACAAGGCAGGAAGGCAGGGCTTGATTATAGGCTCTGGGCTATAAAATATTCTATGATATTAACACCATATTCATCAGGATCTAAGATTTTTACAACTCATAGAGATCTAGAAATTCCTTTAATCTATCAGCGGCAGCTTTCTTGATTTCGTCAGGGTCGGGTTTGAACTCATCGCCATTTTCTATAGTGTTTTGGCTTCTCAATTCTTTTTTTTCCATCTTCAGTTTTCTTGATGATAATATTAATAAGGAAGCGGAAAGGTTACTTTTTCTCAAAAACGACCTTTCCATCGATAATGGTGTAGAGGACTTCTGTTTTCAAAATCTCATCTTCCGGAATTTCGAGCAGATTGCGGTCAAAAACAGTGATATCCGCCAGCTTCCCTTCCTCCAGGGAACCCCGAACATCTCCCTCAAAGGTCGCATATGCATTATTAATAGTATAAGCCTTGATGGCTTCCTCTACAGATATGCGCTGTTCAGGGAACCAGCCGCCTTCGGGCGTCCCATTCAGTGTCTTCCTTGCTACAGCTGCATAAATGAGGTATTTGGGATGCATGTGGTAGAGAGCAGCACTTGTCCCGGGCCAATCCGAGCCAAAGCTCAGCATGGCTCCATTATCCAGGAGTGATTTAAAGGCATAAGCCCCCTTGCAGCGCTCATAGCCAATCCTCTCCTCCATCCAGCGCATATCATCAGAGATATGGTAGGGATTCACTTCGGCTATGACATTCAGAGCCTTGAATCTCGGAAAATCCTGAGGTCTGATAACCTGGGCATGGATGACCCTGAAGCCCTTTAGATCAACGCCTTCATTTTTCAGCCTCTCATAGAGGTCAAGCATCTCTGCCACGCCCCTTGTTCCTATGGCATGAACATTGGGAACAAAACCAGCATCCAGACCCACCTTTATGAAACTGAACATTTTCTCCATGTTCCTCACTTTGCTCTCCCGGTCATCAGAGGTATGGCGGCGCCAGTGGCCGTAATTGTCCGGCTGGTCATCATAAGGTTTAAAGAAAAGAGCGCCGTGGGTTCCCATAATGCCGTCAATGTAACCTTTCAAGGCTCCGTAGCGCAGCCACATATCCTCCTCTTTGGTCTTCGGATGAAGCCCCATCGTCAAACCTTTCTTCTTCAGATCGGCTCCGCGTGAGAGGTCCGGCCTCAGCCAGACACGGCAGGTCAGTTCCCCTCTCTCCTGAAGCTCGATGAAGCGCTGTGTTTGATCGGGGCGGGCGATATCATGAATCTCGACAATGCCGGCCTCACGCAGTGCCCGGAGAGCAGCCCGGTTCTCATCCA
>JAGLWV010000248.1 GCA_023133225.1 Candidatus Aminicenantota bacterium
ATATTATTGAAGATAAATGAAGGTGTCGGCAGTTTTTATGAATAATTCAGGCTGGATTAGGAGTCAAATCAATGTTAACTTCATATTTTAAGAACGAAACTGAACGCAAGAAGCAGGGAATTCCTCCTCTTCCCTTAGATCCGGAACAAACAGAGGAGGTGTGCAAACTCCTGGAGAATCCACAGGAAGGGAAGGAAGAGATTTTATTAAATATGATAGAGAACCGGGTAGCACCCGGCGTTGACCCGGCAGCAAAGGTTAAAGCGGAATGGCTGGCAAAATTTGTAAGAGGTGATGTCTCCTCACCACTCGTATCTAAAGGGAAAGCAATATTTCTCCTTGGAACGATGCTTGGAGGCTACAACGTCGAACCATTGATATCATTTTTGGAAGATGAAGAACTTGCTGGTGAAGCAGTTAAAGCGTTGAGTCACACCATCCTTGTTTACAATGCCTTCGACAAAATTGCTGAAATGTCAAAGAGTAACCGCTATGCAAAAGAAGTTTTGACTTCTTGGGCGAATGGAGATTGGTTCCTCTCCAACCCGGAGCTTCCAGGCAAGGTTTCTCTTACGGTCTTTAAAGTGGACGGAGAGATCAATACAGACGACCTATCACCTGCAAAGCATGCATGGAGCAGACCCGATATTCCACTTCATGCCCTCTCGATGGGGGAGACGAGATTTCCTGGAGGAATTGAAACTATCAAGAATTTCCGTGATGAGGAACGACAGGTTGTCTTTGTCGGGGATGTTGTGGGTACGGGTTCTTCCAGGAAATCTGCAACAAATTCTCTGCTGTGGCACATCGGTATGGATATTCCTTATGTTCCGAACAAACGGAGAGGGGGAGTCGTCTTTGGAGGTTTGATCGCTCCAATTTTCTTCAATACAGTGGAGGATTCGGGGGGGCTGCCCATTGTTTGTGATGTGACAAAAATGAAGACCGGTGATATCATCATCTTAGACACCGGATCTGGAAACATCACAAACGAGGCAGGTGAAAGGATTGTGTCGTTTGCTTTTCAGCCGGCGACGATCAAGGATGAGTACCGGGCAGGAGGACGTCTGTTTCTGATCATAGGCTGTTCGTTAACAGCAAAAGCTCGCACAGTTCTCGATATGCCAGAGGCTGATTTCTTCGCCACTATTGAGAACCCATCTCCTAAAGAGGTCCAGGGCTATTCTTTAGCCCAAAAGATCGTTGGCAGGGCCTGCGGTATGGAAGGAGCACTTCCTGGTACTTCTTGTGAGCCGAAAATGACAACCGTTGGCTCCCAGGATACGACAGGTCCAATGACGGCAGATGAATTGAAGGAGCTTTCCTGTCTGGAGTTCCAATCAGATTTATTTATGCAGTCTTTTTGCCACACTGCTGCTTACCCGAAACTTACCGATGTTAAAATGCATAAATCCCTTGCCGAGTTTATCGTGGAGAGAAAAGGTGTTTCCCTCAGACCAGGTGATGGAGTTATCCATTCCTGGCTCAATCGCTTCTTAGTTCCCGATACGATGGGAACCGCAGGCGATTCTCACACACGTTTTCCCATCGGACTCAGCTTTCCTGCAGGTTCGGGTCTTGTGGCTTTTGCAGGAACTCTCGGTTTCATGCCTCTGGACATGCCGGAATCAGTCCAGGTGAAGTTCAGAGGTAAGCTAAACCCAGGAATCACCCTAAGGGATGTGGTAAACGCCATCCCTTATTTCGCCATCAAAAACGGATTATTGACGGTTACCAAAGAAGAGAAGAAAAATATTTTTAATGGAAGAATTGTCGAGATGGAGGGTCTGCCCGACCTGACTGTAGAACAGGCTTTCGAACTCACTGATGCCAGTGCTGAGCGTTCTGCTGCAGGCGGGACAATCGCCCTGGGTCAGGAGAGTGTTGTCAACTATCTCAGGAGCAATATCGCTTTGATGGAAAAAATGATTGAGGATAGATATCAGGATGCCGATGCTCTGAAAAGAAGGGTAGATGCCTGCAAGAGTTGGCTGGAAAATCCTGTTCTTCTCCGTAGAGATGAAAATGCCGAGTACAAGGCAGTGCTTGAAATAGACCTTGCTGATATCAAAGAGCCGATTGTCGCATGCCCCAACGATCCTGATGATGTAAAACTCCTGTCCGAAGTCGCTGGCGACAAGATTGATGAGGTCTTCATCGGGTCGTGCATGACGAATATCGGGCATTTCCGGGCCGCTGGAAAAATTTTCGAGGGTGCCGGATATCTCAAAACCCGTGTTTGGCTAACGCCTCCTACAAAAATGGATAGAGCTCAATTGATGAAAGAAGGGTATTATTCGATTTTCTCCAGCGCAGGGGCACGAACAGAAATTCCTGGATGCTCTCTCTGCATGGGAAATCAGGCTAGAGTCCGTCCCCGTTCCACGATTATCTCGACTTCAACCCGCAACTTCGACAACCGAATGGGAGATGGTGCTCGTGTTTATCTTGGTTCTGCGGAGCTTGCTGCGGTGGCGGCTCTTTCTTGTAAACTCCCAGCTCCAGAGGAATATTTTACGGTATATAGAGAGAAAGTGATTCCCAATGAGAGTGAAATTTACCGGTACCTTCAGTTCGATGAAATGAAAGGCCTGTCTTTGGAGTACTAAAATTGATATATGAAGTTCGGATTTCAAACCTTGATGAGGTGCCAGCGAAAGGAATGAGGAGATGAAATATGATCAACTTAGAAGGGAAAAAGGCTTTGATAACCGGAGGCTCTCGAGGAATTGGGCGAGCAACAGCCTTGCTGTTTGCTCGAGCTGGGGCTGATGTTGCCATAAATTTTTTAGCCAGGAAAGAAGCGGCTGAAAAAGTCAGAGAGGAAATCGGTAAGATCGGGAGGGAGTGCCTGGTTTTTAAAGCAGATATTTCTATGAAGGAAGATATTAACCTGATGATAAACAAAGTGATAGAGAAATGGAGTCGGATAGACATCTTGATCAATAATGCTGGAATTTGGAGTTATGGTGAGATAGGAACCATGTCGGATGAAGTTTGGGCTGAGACGATGAAGATAAATCTGGATGGCGTTTTCTATGCCTGCAATGCCGTTGTTCCTTTCATGAAAAAAGAGAGGAGAGGTTGGATCATCAGCGTATCTTCCACTGCCGCAGTGAGGGGTGAAGGTTTCCACTCTCATTATGCAGCCAGCAAAGGAGCAGTCGTTTCCTTCACGAAATCTCTTGCAGTGGAATTAGCCCCATACAATATCCGCGTCAACTGTGTCGCTCCAGGTTGGGTGGATACGGATATGTGCACTGAGGTTTTCAGTAATCCTGATTTTCGGAATGAAGTTCAGGAGTCTATCCCCTTAAAGAGAATACCACCGCCGGAAGATATTGCAGGACCGATATTGTTTCTGGCCTCAGATTTAGCTTGTCATATTACCGGTGAAGTCTTGAATGTAAACGGTGGTTCTGTCCTTTGTGCTTGAAAAACTTGCGAAATTCATCCAATTTTGCTAATTTTTAAATAAGCGTTCAGAGAGGAGGCTTCCATGGAGGAAGAAGTAGGAAGAATTACCCATTATTTCTCTAAAATAAATGTGGGTGTTTTGGAATTATCCAAGGGTGAACTTCATGTCGGTGATACTATTCATTTCAAAGGGCATACCTCTGATTTCTACCAGAAAGTGGAATCGATTCAGGTTGAGAACAATTCTGTGGACTCCGCCAAACCGGGTGAACCAGTTGGAATTAAAGTTGAAAGTCCTGTTCGGGAAAACGACATCGTCTTTAAAGTTACAGAAGATTGAAGGAAATCCTGTTGATTCTTGGGCAATGGTTTACGATAGCATAAGATAGCATAAGACAGCATAAGACTATTATTTTTTAAAAATCCTGTAACATGTGATGATTGAAGAGGGTAATCCAACATGCTCTTTCCGGGTGAAAAGAGGAGAAGAAAAATCACCCCCTGAATCATCTCTGGTAGGTATTGACTTTAAACGTATCTCCTGCCAGTATTATGTGGCAATAAAAGAGAATTTTGTCCTTTAGGAGATTTCGACGCACTTGAAAAAACAGTTCTCCTCCGCCGATTCAGACAGACCGACTAGCCTGAAAAGCGTTTAAGCTTTTTAGAGAGAGTTTCATGAATGAGAAAAATATCAGAGTTCTCATTGCCAAACCGGGTCTGGATGGTCACGACCGGGGAGCCAAAGTGATTTGTCGGTCTTTAAGGGATGCAGGATTTGAAGTGATTTACACAGGATTGAGGCGAACACCGGAAGAGATCGTCAATGCAGCCATTCAAGAAGACGTTGATGTTTTAGGTTTGAGTATTCTCTCAGGTGCCCATAATGTGATTTTCCCCAAAATCATGGATCTTCTTAAAGAGAGAGGAGCAGGTGATGTCGCTGTTATTGCAGGAGGAGTTATTCCTGATAAAGATATTTCTGTTTTGGAAAAGATAGGGATATCCAAAATATTTTTACCAGGTTCCCCAACGCAGAAGATCGTGGGATGGATCGAGAAAAATGTAAGGCAGGGTTCATCTGAAAAAAATAAACAAATTTCTTGACTTTATTTATTTTTTTAATATTATATTTTAGGTAAAAGATAAATGGCTAATAAATTCTTTTCTTTGATCGTCGTTCCCCACCATAAAGGGAATCCTAAAAAGATCACCTTTTCAAGGAAAAAAGTAAAAATTTTACTAGGAGTCTTAACAGTTCTTTTTATAGCTCTTGTTTGTTTCTTCATTGACTATTTTTCAATGAGCGATACCAGAGATAAATATAAGGCTCTCTATGAAGAAAATCTTAACCAAAAAACGACAATTGCTCAGTACAAAGTGACTGTAAACAGGCTGAAAACAAACGTCGAAAATTTTGAAAACTATGCGAGGAAGCTCAATATCATGGCCGGCCTCGAACCAGGAAATGTTCCTGGAGGAGTAGGTGTCGATAATAAAGGAAGAAACAGTTCTCAAAGCATGGGTTTAGCTAAGGCAGAAATTGTCAACCAGCGGGCAGACGGGATCGATGATAATTTAAACAAGCTGGTGAGATTTTTTGAAGATAAGCGCATAAGGCTTGTTTATACTCCTTCCATCTGGCCAACAAACGGCTGGAGGACTTCTGGCTACGGAAGCAGGGCGGATCCCTTTACAGGAAAATGGACTCCCCACTACGGTATCGATATCGCTGCCGCTTATGGAAGTCCTCTTTGGGCTACAGCGGATGGGACGGTAACTAAGGTAGAGTTCGAAAAAATCGGAGGAAATACGGTTATCATCAACCACCGCTTTGGATACTCATCTGTTTACTGCCATTTAAGCAAATTTAATGTCAGAGTTGGACAAAAGGTTAAAAGGGAGGATGTCATCGGTTTTGTGGGCAGGACAGGAAGGGCTTTCGGAACTCACGTTCACTACGAGGTCCGCTGTTACGGAAGAGCTCTTGATCCCGCGGATTTTATCCTTGATTAACAGGCCTTCTCCTGCCATTTAGCTCCTTGCTCAAGGGTGCTCAACCCATTCTTTTCAT
>JAGLWV010000249.1 GCA_023133225.1 Candidatus Aminicenantota bacterium
AACTCCCTATTAAAAAGTCTGCGGAGGCGGGAATCCACACTTTTTTTTATTGATTATCTTATTATTTTAAAAAAGCGTTTCCACCTTGCTTTAGGGATAAACAAAGCAATCTTTTTCAGCCGATCAAATAAGCCAGTTTTTTCATAAGCATCCTTTTCTGCTCTGTATGAAAAATAGACGATCCAAGGCTTTCCTTTAATGTTACTCAGAGGCAAAAAACCCCAGTAACGGCTATCCTGACTGTTATCCCGGTTATCCCCCATGACAAAACATTGACCTGGAGGAACTACGACCGGTCCGTAATTATCCCTTATGGTATCACTGTAATGAAAACGGTCATCTTTGCCACGAATCTGACTGTCGATATGAACTTTGTATTCCTCGGGAATTGGCTTGTCGTTTATGAAAACTCGTTTATTCTTTATCTCAACCTTTTCCCCTTCTAAAGCAATCACTCTCTTAACAAAATCCTTCCACATCTCTTCCGGATATTTAAAAACAACAATATCAAATCTATTAACTTTTCTGCTGGGAAGAATTTTATCTTCCACCCAAGAAAGAGGATTAGCATGAACAACCTTGTTGACGAGGAGAAAATCTCCTATGAGCAAGGTGGGCTCCATGGAACCGGTTGGAATTTGAAAGGCCTGGACAACAAAGGTCATAACAAAAAAGACAAAAACAGCAGTTTCTGCAATAAGCTCAAAGATTTCCCTAAAACTGCTCTTTTCTCGTTCTTTCTTTTCTTTTTTCATCTCAAACTATGAATGAAACACTCAATATAGCCAAAAAAACAAAATTCATTAATATGGTATTCTTTACAGCAGGTAAAAATCCAGGCCAGTTTTCAAGATTGCTCAGACCGATTTTGTAAGCCATTAATGGTAAAGGAAGCGTTACCATAGTCAGCAAAGACCATATTGGCCAATCTCCGAAAAGCACTCCGATCAAAACAATCGCATAACAACTCATCGCCAAGAATAGATAAATCATCAGGCTTTTCTTGAATCCAAAGAGAATGACCCAGGTTTTTCTTTTTGTCGAGAAATCCGCTTCTTTGTCAGCAAATTCATTGATCAACAAAACCATAGTCGTCAAAACACCGGAAGGAACGGCAACGATCAAAGCCCAAGGACTGGAAAGGCTCTGAGCCTGGACATAATAGGCTCCCAAAACCATCAAAGGACCCCAGGCCAAAAATATCGCCACTTCACCTAAGCCCTTGTTGACCAGGCGTATCGGGAATCCATTGTAGCTGAAAACAAAAAAGATAGCAGCCAGACCAATGAATAAAATCACGTTTCCTTCAGACTTAGCATTGAGATAAAGTCCGATCGCCGAACCAAAAAAAACGAAAAGAATCGATATTTTAAGAGCCTCCCGGGGTTTAACAAATCCATCTAAAACCATCCGGCTTCCCCCGGAGAAAGGGGCCATCCCGCTGCGATTCAGAGCGTCGTTTCCGCTTTTAAAATCAAAGTAGTCATTGGCAACATTGCAGGCAATATGAAGGAAGCAGGCTCCTAGAAAGGTTAAAAGGAAGAACACCAAATTGAATTGGCCAGTATTCTTCCAGGCAAAAGCTGTCCCTACAAAAACAGCTCCTGCCGAAACAACTAAAAACGGAAGACGCAGGAGGATGAGAACCGCTTTTGATTTCTTCATTACATTTCTCCTGAAATACCTATTATATTTTCCTAACCTAAATAATCAAGGAAAAAAAAGATTTTGGGGGATAGCCTTGCTCCCCTTCAGATTTTTTACGCCATTCTTCATTCGCTCTTCTCGGCAGCTACGTAACTCGCTACGCTCAAACATACTCGCCGCCCGACTCCGTCGGGTATCCTCGAAGGACACTTGGGAAGGCTCAATCTTCAATGGTCGCTTCGGCTACCCCCCAAAACCTTCGGCTCGAATAAAACAAGATGCTAACAGCTCCCATATTGTGAACCATGCCCGCTCAGCCTTGCTCACGGTTTTCTCCACACTCATCCTCGCTCCCCTTCAATTTTTACTTTCTGACTTCTTTATTTTATACTGAAGCCATGAATTTCGCTTTGTTCGGCTATCCAAAAACCGGAAAAACTACTTTATTTAATCTCCTCACGGGTGCAAAAATCGACGTCAAATCATATGAAGACGGCAAGAAAGAAATCAACCGGAGAACATGTCCTGTTCCCGACGCTCGATTTGAAAAAATATGGGACCTTTACACTGAGAAGGCAAAAATCACTGCTGCGATTGACTTTATAGATTTGGGTGGAATCTCCTTTGGTGACGTTAAAAACAGCGCTTATTTGAATTATCTGCGCAATGCTGACGGGCTTACGCATGTTGTAAGAGGATTTACCGAAACTCAAATTCCTCATCCAAAAGGAAAAATCAATCCTGAAGATGATATCCTTTCCATGGAAGAGGAACTCATACTCTCCGATTTGACATCGATAGAATCCCGCCTGGATAAGCTGCATAAAGAACTGATAAAGTCAAAAACTCCAGAGGGAGAACAGGAAAAGGAACTCCTTGAACGACTGCGCTCCCATCTTGAGGAAGGAAGAAGCATTCGCGAGATAAGCCTTTCTCCCACGGAGGAAAAATTCATCCGAAGCTTCGCCTTTTTAAGCCAAAAGCCAATCTTGCATATGATCAATGTGGGCGAAAAAGACATTCCTCTCATCGAAAAACCTGCTGAGATTTATCAGTCTGATAAAAAAGACACAGCCGTCCTGGCTTTCTGCGGAAGGATCGAAACCGAAATCCTTGAGCTAGAAGAAGAGGAAAAAGAGGTTTTTCGCTCAGAATACGGTTTAGGCGAGCTGACTGCTCCTAAATTTCTAAAAACTTCCTACGACGTTCTCAGGGTGATTACTTTTTTTACCATCGGCAAAGAAGAGGTCAAAGCCTGGACTGTCAGGAAAAACACACCGGCTTTGAAAGCAGCAGGCTCGATTCATTCAGATATCGAAAAAGGATTCATACGGGCAGAAGTCATATTCTGGGAAGAACTTCTCCAGTATGGCTCTTTCCAGGCTGCCAAAGAAAAAGCAGCTGTACGCCTGGAGGGAAAGGACTATCTCGTTCAAGATGGAGATGTCATATATTTTCGATTTGCCAAATAATATACAAAAGAGCAAGGCTTGAAAAAAACATTCAAGATTTTAGCACAGTCGGACCGTTCTTCGGCACGAACAGGGATCATACGAACATCCCATGGATCTATAAAAACTCCTGCCTTCGCTCCTGTGGCAAGCCAGGGGACTGTCAAAGGTCTCCCCCACAGTCTTCTTCAAAATCTAGGTGCCCAGTTCATGCTCGTTAATTCTTACCATCTTTATCTTCGCCCGGGAGTGGAAATCATAAGCAAACTGGGAGGAGTTCATTCTTTTATCTCATGGAACAAACCCATCCTCTCCGACAGCGGCGGCTTCCAGATCTACAGTCTCTCCACTCTTGTTAAAGTGAGGGAAAAAGGAGTCGAATTCACATCCCATCTCGATGGAACAAAAATCTTTCTTACTCCTGAAGATATCCTGGATATCCAGATAAAATTGGGCTCAAATATCATCATGGTCCTGGACCATTTTCTCCCCTTCCCATCATCTAAAGAAAAGATGAAAGAAGCCGTCTCACTTACCACTCACTGGGCCAGGCGATCCAAAGGATATTTCATGCAGCAGGATACAGATCAGCTGCTCTGGGGCATCACCCAGGGCAGCGTCTATTGGAACCTGAGGAAACGCAGCATCGAAGATTTAATGGAGATCGACTTCAACGGCTATGCTTTAGGAGGTCTTGGTATAGGTGAGCCTAAATCACAACTCAGGGAAACCTTAGAAAAATCCGATGCGCTCCTTCCAAAAGACAGGCCTCGGTATCTCATGGGCATTGGTTACATCAGTGATATCCTGGAGGCCGTTGAAAGAGGGATAGATCTTTTTGATTGTGTCCTGCCCACAAGAAACGCTCGAAACGGAACTCTCTTTACCAGCAAGGGAAAAATAATCATAAAAAACGCAAAATATGCTCAGGACAAAAAGCCCCTTGACGAAGACTGTTCCTGCTATACCTGTAATAATTTCTCGCGTGCCTACCTCCGCCATCTCTTCGAAAGACAGGAGATTAGCTCAGCAATTCTCAACACGATCCATAACCTTCATTTTTATCTTGACATCTTCAGAAAAATTAGGCAAGCTATTCAATCCAACTCATTTCATCAATTAAAAAGTAGCATATTAGATAAAAAGGAGGAAGGATAAAATGGCACTAGGAACGCTTCTCTCATTCTTTTATCAACAACCGGCTGCATCCCGCCCAGGCACCAATCCCTTCAGTTTTTTTATTATGATGGGCCTCATCTTCGTGGTCTTCTACGTGTTAGTGATCATGCCCTCACGTAAGAAACAGAAGAAGCATCAAGAAAATGTCGCACAACTTAAATCAGGAGACAAGGTCATAACATCAGGAGGTATCTACGGCACCGTTATGGGAACACAAAAAGACAAGATCGAGCTGAAAATTGCCTCCAATGTCAAAATTGATGTATCCAGAAATGCCGTGGCCGTTATCTTAACCCCTCCACCGAAATAAAGATAATAGACTATCGAATTGATACGCTCAAATATATGGCAGACTTCATTTTCTGTTCGTCTATTAAGGCGAAAAATTTAAGATGAAAAAAAACTTGCTCTGGAGAGCCATTCTAGTCGGCTTCGTCATCATTCTGGCTGTGATTCTCTTTTACCCTCCCAAAGACAAAATCCATTACGGTCTTGACCTAAAAGGCGGGATGCATCTTGTTCTTCAAGTGGTGACAGATGACGCCGTAAAAAGTGAAACAAACCGGATCATTAACATTATCCGTGACGAGCTTAAAGAAAAAAACATAGAATATGAGACCATCCCCCCTGGAGAAATAGGCGAATTCTCCATCCAGAATTTCGATCCTGACAAAGAAGGTGAGCTTAAAGAGCTTTTAGATGATTTCAAGGATTGGAATTACTCTATCACCGGAAATTCCGCCTCCTTTTCTATAGAATCAGGCGCAGCCATGTATTACAGGGAGCAATCTGTAAAGCAAGCCATCGAGACACTCTGGAATCGGGTTGATGAGATCGGACTGACAGAACCGACCATTCAAAGACAGGGAGGGTATGGAACAGACAGGATCATTGTAGAACTTCCCGGAGTCGAAAATCCAGAATGGGTAAAAAAAATAATAAAAACCACTGCCTTCCTTGAATGGAGGCTCGTCAAAGCAGGGCCCGCATCGGATATGGAAACTCTGCTCAAAGATTTTGAGGGCAAGGCTCCTGACGATATGGAAGTCATGAGAGGGGATCCCAAAAGGACACAAGGAGGTTATTATCTCCTGGACCGGGTGGCTCATGTTACAGGAAATGATCTGCGGGATGCCCGCCCATCCACCGATAGATGGAACAAGCCGGCTGTAGCATTCCGGTTTAGCCCGGAGGCAGGTAAAAGATTTTATAAATTAACCTCGGAGAACCTCAATAAGCCTTTAGCTATTATACTCGATCAGAAAGTCCAGGAAGTAGCAACGATTGAAAGCAGGATCTCTGACACTGGAATTATCACAGGCACCTTCACCGCTGAGGAAGTTGAGGATATTGCTCTTGTCCTCAAGGCAGGGGCTCTTCCTGCAGCGATCAAATATCTTGAAGAAAGAACGATCGGCCCCTCACTCGGCGCAGATTCCATCCGGAGAGGTCTTTTTTCTATTGGCGCCGCCCTCATCCTCATCCTGCTCTTTATGGTTTTCTATTACCGGCTTTCCGGAATTAATGCCGTCATCGCTCTTCTCCTCAATATAATCATCCTTTTGGGCACTCTCTCTTATTTCAAAGCCTCCCTCACCCTTCCCGGCATGGCCGGCATAATCCTGACAATTGGAATGGCAGTGGACGCCAATGTCCTGGTCTTTGAAAGGATTAGAGAGGAGCTCGCGACTGGAAAAAGCATTTTAAGTTCGATCTCAGCCGGTTTTAGCCGTGCATTCAAGACTATTTTAGATGCAAACGTCACCACCATTATTGCCGCCATTTTTCTTTTTCAGTTTGGAACAGGCCCCATCAAGGGATTCGCCATTACTCTTATTATCGGGATCACTGCCAGCATGTTTACCGCAGTGTTTGTTTCCCGCCTGATTTTTGATCTCACCCTTTCCAAAAGAAAGAAACGAGAAAAACTGAGCATATAAAAATGCAGATATTCAAACAACCCGACTTCAACTTCATGAAATATAAATTCCTTGCTTTATCCCTCTCCGGAATCCTCATTATTATCGGAATTGTCAATATCACCTCCGGGAAAGGACTGAACCAGGGCATCGACTTTGCCGGAGGATCTTTGATCCAAATCAGGTTCAGAAATGCTTTTCCGATCTCTGAGTTGCGGCAGACTCTGAAAGACACTGGCCTGAGCCCCAAGATTCAAGAAGTGGGAAAAGGAGAGCAAGAGTTTCTGATCAGGACCATGCTTCCTGAAGAAGAAGCAGACCAGGAGCTGGAAGCACATCTGATTATGGCAACGAGAATTGTTGATTCTCTTACTACTAATGAAGACAGGGCAGCCACTGAAAATGGATTAAAAGACCTTAATAACATCGATATCAATGTGCTTACCCAAATTCTAAAAACATCATTTCCTGATGAAGCTCAAGAAATAGCAAAAAAAATCATCGGTGCAAGGGAATCTGCTGAATTCAAGGGCATAATTAAAGATTTCGACCAGCTGATAGATAAGGGGATCAGCAGAGACACTACTGAAAATCTAAAAAAAACCACATTTCTTGGAAGCCTTACTGTCAAACGCAGGGAAACGGTTGGCCCTCAAGTCGGTTATGACCTGGGAAGAAAGGCTAAACAGGCTACTGTCTGGGCCTTGATAGGAATGCTTATCTACATAGGAATCCGATTCAAGCTTGCTTACGGAGTCGCTGCCATATTAACCCTGGTTCACGATGTCTTGATTACTCTGGGAATCTTTTCTTTCACCAACAGAGAAATCAATCTTCCGGTCATAGCAGGTATTCTCACTATAGTGGGATACTCCCTGAACGACACCATTGTTATTTTTGATAGAGTCAGAGATAACATAAAACTTTTCAGAAAATATGAGTTCGAAAAAATTCTTGATAAAAGCATTAACCAGACATTAAGCAGAACTGTGATCACTTCAAGTACCACTTTTCTGACCGTTTTGGCCCTTTTTCTTTTTGGAGGAGAAGTCATAAACGATTTTGCCTTTACAATGATCATTGGTGTCCTTATAGGAACGTACTCCTCCATCTTCCAATCCTGTCCTCTTCTTTTATTCTGGAATAAAATATTCAAACCAAAAAAGGGGATGGGAAAATGATTATTTTTAAACTTGTCAAAAAGCTTTTTTTCCTTTATAATTTTTTTATGTATCCATCTTTTATCTGAGGTATAGAAATGGTTCAAAAAATAAAAAAGGTCCAGAAAATAAAAAAAGTCAAAAAAATAAAGCCTGTGAAAAAAGAAAAAATTCCTGTTTTTTTTAAGGACTCTTTTTTCGTTGGGGATAGAGGCAGCATAAGAAAAGCTATTGCTCTTCCATTTGCCTTGATCGTTCATGTTGTCCTTGTTGCAGCCATAATTATCATTCCTCTTCTCAATTCTGGCGAATTGCCCCAGGTTGAAATCTACAGCGCCTTTCTTGCTCCTCCTCCTCCACCAC
Organism: Candidatus Aminicenantota bacterium; assembly: GCA_023133225.1. Taxonomy (GTDB): domain Bacteria; phylum Acidobacteriota; class Aminicenantia; order Aminicenantales; family Aminicenantaceae; genus JAGLWV01. Next base: position 7,720 of record JAGLWV010000249.1, read on the forward strand.
CTCCTCCTCCACCTCCTCCTCCAAAAAAACGAAAAAAACCTACAAAAAGAACTCGCATCAGACCGGTACAAACAAAAACGACAGTCACACCCGGGAAACTCGTCGCCCCGGTCGAAATCCCGGAGGATATCGCTGAAGAAGAACTCTCTGAGATCGGAGTCGAAGGCGGAGTCGAAGGCGGAGTCGAAGGCGGAGTCGTGGGTGGAGTACTCGGAGGCGTCGTGGGCGGAGTGCTCGGAGGCGTCGTCGGTGAGATCGAAGCCCCAATAAGAGCTTACGGAGAGATCAGACCACCTAAACTCATCAAGGAAGTGCAACCTATCTACCCTGAAATAGCCAGACAGGCAAGAGTGGAAGGCATCGTTATCCTTGAAGCCACGACTGACACTTATGGAAGAGTGCAGACCGTAAAGGTTCTCAGGGGTGTTCCTCTCCTTGACCAGGCAGCAATTGATGCTGTCCGGCAGTGGGTCTATGAACCTATGATCATCAACGGCCGCCCAAGAGGTGTCATCTTCGTGGTGACCGTTACTTTTAGATTAAAATAAAAAGCTGTAAATGGCTTTCTATCTTTAAAAGGAGGTACGTAAAATGGAATTCACCCTGATTGGATTGTGGAATCAAATGGGAGGCGTGGCTAAAGCAGTTGGAATCATCTTGATCGGTCTTTCAATTATTTCCCTCTATCTCTTGATTGAAAGACAGTTGGTTTTCTTTAGAGCCAGGATAAAATCAAAAAACATCGCGCTGAAGCTTGCGGGAATGTTGAAAAACGGTCAACTCCAGGATGCCCTGAACCTTTCTTCCAAGAAAGAGAACAAGGGGAGCCATTTAGCCCGTGTGACTTCTGCTGCTATCCATGAATACATGGAAGGAAAACAAGCAAACCTAAGCCCTACAGAGCAGATTGAATCTGCTTCGAGAGGTTGTGACAGATCTTCAACAATTTTCACCCAGGAGCTGAAGAGAGGATTAAACACGCTGGCAACAATTGCTACTTCCTCGCCTTTTATCGGGTTATTTGGAACAATCTTCGGAATCATGAATGCATTCCGCGGAATGGCTGTAACAGGTTCGGGAGGAATCGGCGCCGTTGCAGGAGGTATCGCAGAAGCTCTGGTAACGACTGCCTTTGGTATTGGCGTGGCCATTATCGCTCTGTGGTGCTACAATTTCTTAAACGCAAGGATTGAGGTTCTCGGGGCTGAAATGTCAAACACAAGCTCCCAGATGGTCGACTTCTTCATAAGAAGAAGAGACTCAGAAGTTTAATAAAAGGGCATTTAAAATAAAAATTTTTAAATAGAGGTATAATATGTCACACGCAGCTGGCAGTAATGGCGATAAAGATGTCGTCTCCGAAATTAATGTGGTTCCCCTTTGCGATGTTCTCCTTGTTCTTCTTATTATCTTCATGATAGCAACCCCTCTCATTCAAAAAGGCTTTGATGTTCAACTCCCTCCTGCCCTTAACACTATACAAATGCCTGATAATCCTGAGGTCGTTCTCGCAATCAAAGAGGATGGCACTATGTTCGTTAACCAAGACGAGGCAACATTGGATACTCTTCAACTCCTGGTAGAAGAAGCTTTCTTAGTTGCTACCGATCCAAAGCTCTACCTAAAAGCTGACGGAAACCTGGAATACGGGAGTCTCGTTGACATAATCCATGTTCTCAAAAACGCTGGTGTAGAGATAGTAGGAATTATCACCGAGGTCAAAACAGAGAGGATTGATTAGAAAAGCTCTATCTTTTTGGCATTAAAAAGCCAATCATTTCTTTAATGGACCAAAGGGAGAGGAAAGGTAAGCTTGGAGATTTTCTTGTCCCTTTGGCACCCATCCTAAAGCCCGTCGCCATATCTCTTCGCTTTCCATACAAAAATAAAGCGGGATCTTTTCTCCTCCCCAATTCTTAATTAAGTTGATAATCCTTTTGTAAAGTTCAAGGCGAAGAGGCTTAAAATACCTTAGCTTTCCGTCTTTCCCCTTTATGAGTTCGTCGAAAATAATTTTTGTACCGGGAAACCTCTCTTTAATAATCGTTTTTAAGGAGGGAGGAAACCTCAAGCTTCCAAGGCTTATCCAAGCCATTTGACCTGGATCAACAGCATTAAACAATCTCTTCACGACCTCCCCGTATTCGTCTTCCCAGCCAGGATAACGAATTATAGGATCGAAATGAAATCCGACCCGGAATCCTTTCTCTGAAACTCTTCGGGCAGCATCTATTCTTTCCTCTACCAGAGGAGCCCCTCCTTCTTCTTCCCGGACAATTCTCCTGGAATTAAGAGACCAGGCAATGACGATATTTCGAGCCGGTTCTATTTTTAAAATATTTTTTATGTTTACGGTTTTTGTCTTCAGCTCAAGAAGTGCATTTTTCTTTTCCCTAAAATAAGAAATTAAACCTTTTGAATTTTCGGTCAAATGGTCCAGTGCCAGTGAATCTCCAAGCTCCCCAGTTCCGATGCGGAGAATCCCGGCTCGATTTCTGTGTAGAAACACATCGAGCTGCCTCCACAAATCGTCCAGGTTGACATGAACTGTGATCAGGGGATTGGATAAATACTGTTGAAGGATGCAGTATGTACAGTCAAGAGGACAATTAAGGTCCAAATTAATGATGAAATAATTGCACCCAATGTAGTAAGGAGTACACGGACAGGGCTTGACAAATTCGCCCTTTTGGCGAGTCAGCAAAAGATACGTCTTTCCTCTTTCTCTAACATTCCGTGAAATTCTGATATTTTCAATCAAACCTCGAGGGTTTTCGATGGTTTCTATAGGGATCTGACTTAAATTCTCCAAAATTCTTTTGGTTAAAGGAAAATCGAAGCTTTGTTTTTCGACATAGATCTTTTTAGGCAAGTATTGGTCGGACTCAATCATTTAAATGAATAATCCAGGCTAAATATTTTTGAGAATTCTTCTCGCAAAGCCAATTCTTGTAGTTTGAGAAGGTTGGCACTAAATTTTTCTTTATTTTCAAAGGTAAAAGTGACGGAAAACTCCTCATCCTCAAAATAGGGAGTAGGTCTGATCGTTATCTCCTTTGGCCAGCATATTTTTTTCACAAGAGATTCGAAAGATTCTTCCCATGAGGAAAAAGCAGGATACCTTTTTCGCTTCAACAAAAAACGGACTTTTTCTGCCTTCTGGAGTGAAGATAATTTCTCAGAGTTCTGAATTTCAAGGATTTCCTGTGCAGATAGAATTTTTTCTGCTTGAGTGCCAGTTCTTCTTGAAATGTCCTGGAGGTTTTCGAGAATTTCTTTCTTTTTGTTTTGACCTAAAGGTGAAAGGAGCGGAAAAAGAAGTCTCCTCTCCTCAGGACTAAACTCAGCCAGGAGATTTGCGGGCAAAAAGGGCATACTATTTTCCTGGATAAACCTTTTCGCCTCCGGTTCCAACTGAGAAATTGCCATGAGTGAGTCAAGATAAGGCAGGGTCCGAGGGATATTTAGGAGAGACATATAATGCCGCACAATGTTCTGCTCATCTTCACCAAATCTTTTTAATCGATTCAAAATCTCAGCCTTTTCCAGAAGACTAAACTCTCTCGTGGCCAAATTCTCATAAAAAGCCTTTAGAAATATTTCGAGTTCATTCTCTTCTTTAATCACAAAAACAGGAATATGAGTGATGGCAAGTTCGGCGCAGGCCAAGATTCTTTTCCACCCTGATACAAGAATAATATTTTTATTCCGGAAAGCTACAAGGGGAGGATTGATGAGGCCAATTTTTTTTATAGAAAGAATCAGATCGTCTAAAGGAAAATAATAAGAAATTCGGAATCTTTCATCTTTAAGAGAAATATCATCTATGGATAACTTTTCTTTTTTCATATAGATATTCTATAAAAATAGGGCCAGACCTTTCAAACTATTAACCTGAATTATTCATAAAAACTGCCGCCACCTTCATTTATCTTCAATAATATTAACATTGTGGCCCGATTTTCAGTAAAATAAAGACTATCACTTTGTTTATTGTATAATTTCTATCAAGTGTCGGCATTTTTTACCCT
>JAGLWV010000025.1 GCA_023133225.1 Candidatus Aminicenantota bacterium
AATGACAGAGGAAATGTCATTGCGAGCGACCGGAGGGAGCGTGGCAATCTCGTACTATAGTTTCGTTCTCTTTTTTTCTCTTTAATAGCATTTCCAGCGTATGTTTTCTTGACTTGGAATTGTTATGTTGATATTTTGGTATTCTCTAAAAGGATAAGATCTTGGAAGGTGGTTTGCCGTTTATTATGAAGGAGGAAAGATGAGTGAAGAAAAGGTAAGAAAAATAAAAAAGATTCAAGCTTCCGGCCATATGCGGAAGATAATGGCTGATTATTTCTATGAACTGGATGCCGCAGCGAAGGCGGGGTCTCCAAAAGTTGCCTGGTGCACAAGTGTAGGACCTGCCGAGCTTCTGTTGAGCCTCGGATTTGTCGTCCATTACCCAGAGAATCATGGGGCTGTTTTAGGGTCCACGCGGGTTGCCAATGACTACATACCTGTTGCTAACGCAATCGGTTATTCTCCGGATATCTGTTCTTACCTGACGAGTGATGTTGGGGCTTTCATTAAAAAAGAAACGCCTCTTGCCAGGGCTTATGAGGGAATCGAGGGAGTTCCCAAGCCTGATGTGCTGGTTTATAACACCAATCAGTGCCGTGATGTCCAGGACTGGTTTGGCTGGTATTCCAGAGAACTCAATGTTCCTGCTCTGGGAATATCCACCTATCGCAATATAGGAGAGATAACTGAATATCATCTTCAGAGTATTGTTCAGCAGATAAAAGACTTGATTCCTCCTCTGGAGAAGATTTCAGGCAATACGTTCGATATAGATAAATTCCGGGAAGTCCTCGCTCTTTCCAAGGATTGTACTCTACTTTGGAAAAAAGTGCTCGAAGCAAACACAGCCATCCCTGCTCCCATGAGTTTCTTTGACGGGACCATCCATATGGGTCCGGCTGTTGTATTAAGAGGCTCTCCTCAGGCTGTAGAGTATTATAAAGTGCTTCTCAAGGAACTGGAGGAGAAGATTGCCAGTAAGGATGGAGCTGTGGAGGGAGAAAAGTTCCGCCTCTACTGGGAAGGAATGCCCATCTGGGGCAAACTGAGAGACCTGGCTGAATTTTTTATCGACCTAAAGACAGCCGTCATTGCTTCCACCTACTGCAATAGCTGGATTTTTGAGGATTTTGATCCCAAGGACCCATTCATGACCATGGCCCGGGCTTATACAGAGATATTCATCGTAAGAGATGAGAATTTCAAAGAGAAATACATAGAAGAGATGGTTAATAAGTATAAAATAGATGGTCTTTTATTCCATGATGCCAGAACCTGCCCCGCCAATTCAAACAGCCGCTATGGAATGCCGGAGAGGCTCGAGAAAAAATTGAATATCCCTACCATTACCATAGACGGCGATTTGAATGACCTGCGCTGTTATTCAGAAGAGCAGGCAAAGACCAACATAGAAGCCTTCGTTGAACAGCTCGAAACAAGATAGAGTACGGTTTAGTAACTCATCATGAATTATTTTGCAGGAATCGATGTCGGAGCCGCCACCACAAAAGCTGTAATTATTGATGAGGGGAGAAAGATTCTCGGTCATGCGGTAGAAAATTCAGGTTCTGATTTCAAGGCAGCAGCCGAGCAGACATTCGAGAAATCGCAGGAGAGGGCCGGGAAGGAAATATCCGATAAAAGTGCGATTTTCGCCACCGGATACGGAAGAAGGAACGTTTCCTTTGCCGGCACGACAAAGACCGAAATTAGCTGCCACAGCAAAGGAAGCTATTTTTATTTTGCTCATGGCCATACATTGATCGACATCGGTGGGCAGGACAGCAAGATCATAAGAGTCGATGATTCAGGCAAAAGAGTCGCCTTCAAGATGAACCGCAAATGTGCTGCCGGAACAGGCGCCTTTCTTGAAGAGATAGCCAACCGCCTTAAAATCAAGCTTGAGGACCTCAATGAGCTTGCGGAGAAGGCGGAAAAAGATGTTCAGCTCGGCAGCTACTGCACGGTGTTCACAGCCACGGAGATCCTGACCAAGATAAGGGAAGGCGTGCAGGTCGAAGACCTTGTTAAAGGCATTTTCGACTCTGTCATCAAGAGGGCTTTTGAGATGGCCCCTTTAGAGGGGAATATTGTCATGACCGGAGGAGTGGTGGCTCACAATCCCTTTTTAGTCAAAATGTTCGAAAAGAAGTTGGGAAGAGAGGTCTTTGTGCCCCCTCTTCCTCAATTAACGGGCGCTTTAGGAGCGGCCTTATATGCCATGGAAGAAAAAGGAGGAAAAAATGCTTGATGCATTGTTTAAACCAAGATCAGTGGCCATTATCGGTGCTTCGAACAATCCCTTGAGCATCGGTTATATTGTCATGCAAAACCTTCTTGACCATGATTTTAAAGGTCCGATTTATCCCATCAATCCCAAAGCAAAGTTCATCAAAAGTTTCAGAGCGTATGCCTCGATCGCCGACATCCCCGACGAAGTGGATCTGGTCAATATCTCCATTAAAAACACCATAGTCCCTTATGTCCTTGAAGAATGCGGCAAGAAGGGAGTGAAGTTTGCCATCGTCCACACGGCCGGCTTTAAAGAGGTTGGAGAGGAAGGCCTTGCGCTGGAGAAACAGATCGTTGAGGTTGCCCATAAGTATGGAATGCGCATTTACGGACCAAACTCCCAGGGCATTCAGAATTCTGATCCTGAGATATCTGTCTATGCCAATTTCACTTTTGTGCCCATGTTTCCCGGCAATATCTCCATTGTTGCACAGAGCGGGGGAGTCGGTGAGACTCTGAAACTGCACCTTTACAATATCGGGAAGGGGATGAGGATGTATTCGAGCTTCGGGAACGAGTCGGATGTGAGCATGAATGAGATCATCGACTATTACGGCCAGGATGAAGAGACAAAAGCCATCATGGTTCACATGGAAACTCTGAAGGACCCTGCTGGTTTTCTAGAGGTGGCAAGCCGTGTAACTGCGAAAAAGCCTATCCTTGCATTAAAGACAGGAAAAACATCCGAAGGAACAAAAGCAGTCGCATCTCATACGGGTGCTCTGGTCGAACAGGAGACACTTGTCGATGTGATCTTTAAGAAGAGTGGGGTTCTCCGCTTTGACTCCCAGGAGGATATGATTCATGCAGCCGTAGCCTTTTCCAACCAGCCTGTTCCCGGAGGAGACAGGGTTGTTATCGTCACAAACACGGGAGGGCCTGCGATAATCGCCGTCGACGAATGTATCTCTGCCGGTCTTAAACTGGCTGAATTGAGCGCAAAGACCAAAGAGACTCTGCGCAAGATTGTTTTTCAGATGGCTATCGTCTCCAATCCTGTTGACGTAGTTGCCACTGCCGGGCCAGAGCAGTACGGAGGAACGGTTGAGGCACTGCTGAAAGATCCGAACATCGACTCGATTCTCCTTGTTTTTGTCACAGCCCCCTTTGCCGACTGCGAAGGAATTGCCCGAAAGCTTGGAGAGCTTGGGAAGGTTTCCAAGAAACCCATCGTCTGTCAGGTGATGACCATAGAGAAATGGGCTGAGGTCATCCGCCTCATCAGGGAAAGCGGTATTCCTGTTTATGATTTTGCGGAAACAGCAGCCAGAGCTCTCTCAGCCATGACCGAATACGGAAAGTTTACCCGGAGAAAAGCACCGGCTTATAAAAAATACGAGGTAAATAAGCAAAAGGCGGAGACAGTCATAAAGCGCCATAGAGGGAAAGAGAAGTTTTTACCTCAGGATGATGTCTTTGAGCTCCTCCGCTGTTACGGCATTCCTGCCGTGAACACTGCAAAAATAATGAAGGAGGAGGAACTTGACAAGACGGCTGCTGAAGTCGGTTTTCCTGTCGTTTTAAAGGTTGATTCGGATAAGATCATTCACAAAACAGAAGCAGGGGGCGTTTCTGTTAATCTTAAAGACGGAAAAGCGCTCAGGGTTTCTTTTAAGAAAATGGCCGGGAAGTTCGCGAAATATAAACCCGGCTTCATCCTTCAGCAATATGTAGAAAGCGGAAAAGAAGTGATAATGGGTGTTAAAGGGAATGAAGGCATGGAGCCAACGATAATGTTCGGCCTGGGTGGAGTTTTTGTCGAGGTTTTGAAGGATGTTCAGTTCAGGTTGGCGCCTCTCTCCAGGGAAGAGGCACTGGAGATGATCCGCTCCATCAAGGGATTTCCGATCCTGGAAGGCGCAAGAGGGGAGAAGGCGGTGGATGTGAATAAGCTGGCTGAAATACTGATCCGTTTTTCTCAGCTTGCCTCTGATTTTCCTGAGTTGGATGAGATTGATTTGAATCCTGTCTTTGCTTTCGAGAAGGGTAAGGGAGCGGCTGTTGTCGATGCCCGCGCAAAAATAATAAAACGCTAGGAATGAACTGGATCCCTTTCAGCATTGTCTGTTTTTACATTACCCTCCTCTATGTGATCACCTGGGCGACCAGGCGCCTCAGCCGTGGAGGAATGATCGCCTACCTTCTGGCAGGCAGGAAACTTCCTTTCTGGGTGGTTGCCCCGCTTCTCACCGGTCTGGCTGTAGGAGGTGCTTCCACAATCGGTGTGGCGGAGAGAGCTTACAGCTCCGGGATCTCAGCAGGCTGGTATAATGCTGCCTGGGCTGCAGGTGCATTTTTAGTCGGCTTCATAGCTGCCCGCCGCTACCGCAACATGGAGGTCGCCACCCTTCCCGAGCTTTTCGAAAGACATTACAGCAAGGCAGGGCGGATTATAGGGGTAATTGGACAACTCCTCCTGCAGATAGTCATTACTGCTGTTCAGTATATAGCCGGAGGCGCCATACTCTCTGCTCTTCTACCGGATATTGTTAGCTTCCAGGCAGGCATGCTCATTACTGCTGTGGTTTTTGTGGGGATAACCTTGATCGGGGGTTTCTGGGCAGCAGGCTTGACGAATATCATCAATGTGGTCCTCATCTATGTCGGTGTTATTTTAGGAGCTATCATTGCGGTGAAAAAGATAGGAGGATTCGGCGAGCTCGTGGCTAAACTTCCTTCCCAGCATCCTGGTTTTAACCTGGGAGCAGTCGGAGGGCCACTCATATTAGCCTGGTTTGTAGTGATGTGTACGATGATCTTTTCGGTGCAATCTGTGGTTCAGATCAGTTTTGCCGCCAGGGATTCCTTTTCTGCGAGAAAAGGTTTTATTTTGGGGGGATTGATCATTCTTCCTGTGGGTTTCCTAAGTGCTGTTATCGGTCTAGCAGCAACCGTTCTTCATCCTGGAATTGTTCCCACGGAAGCTTTGCCTCGCACGGTTTTAAGCCTCGGTCCTTTTATAGCAGGTCTTGTTCTGGCGGGGCTCTGGGCTGCTGATGTTTCCACTGCATCCGCCCTTCTGGTGGGGAGTGCAACGCTGGTTGTGGGAGATTTGGTCAAAAGGTTTTTCGCCCCTGACCTTAAAGAAAAAGATGAAAGAAAGATTTCTCGCATAACGGTTTTTATTTTGAGCATTTTAACCTACCTTCTTGCTGTCCTTGTTTCTGGCACTGGCATCATAAAGACTTTGCTTCTCGGCCTTGCCCTGACGACTCCCTATACTTTAGTGACCTTGATGACCCTTTTCTGGCCGAGAGTCTGCAGGCGGGGTCATGCGGCCTGGACATTGATCATGGGGATGACGGCTCTTGCTCTCTGGCTTTTATTCCCGCAAATTCCCTCCTTTTTTAAAGGGCTCGATCTTCCCCATCCCATATATCTTTGCTGGATTGTAAGCCTGGTGACCTTTTTCCTTGTTGCCATCTTTGACAAGAGAAAAATCAAGAGCTAATAACCCATCTTGACAAAATGTATACTTAATCGTATATTTAAATTGTACAGTTAATTATACAATTAGGAGATACAAATGATCACAGTGGAAGAAAAAACCACAATTGTAGGAGTAGCAGAATTGAGAAAAGTCATGTCTGACATATTAGAAAAAATTAAGTCTAACAAAGTGATATTAACCAGAAGAAATAAACCTGTAGGGGTCATTGTTGACTATGAAGAATATAAAAAAATGGAAGAAGTCATTGATTCTCTTGAGGATTATGTATTAGGCCATTTAGCCAAAGAGAGAGCTCAAAGAAAAGGTAAAAAATTGATTACCTTAGAAGAAGCAGAGAAAAAACTGGGATTGAGGTAGTGTTCAAAGTCCTCATTGATGAGCTGGTTTTTAAGAAAGATTTTAAAAGAATCGACAAAACAGATCAAAGAAGAATTATAAAAACGATCAGAAAAAAATTAACCACTAAACCTAAAGAATTTGGAAAGCCTCTCGCTGGGGATTTGAAAGGTTATTGGAAATTAAGAATTGGCGAATATAGAGTTATATACGAAATTGAGGAAGAAAAAGTGCTGGTTTATGTCATTATGGTAGGTTATAGAAGAGATGAGGAAGCTTATAAAAAGGTTATCACCAGGTTAGGTTTGAAGTAATCAAGGAAAAAAAGGGGACAGGCAACTTTTTTAACAAAAAAGTAGCCTGTCCCCTT
>JAGLWV010000250.1 GCA_023133225.1 Candidatus Aminicenantota bacterium
GAAAAATCTCCTGAGTATAAGAAATTCTTTTTTGGAACTCTAGGCCACTTCATCAAAAATCATAAAAATATTTACCCCAGGATATCATCTCACTACAGTCAGCTGTCAATGGATAATTGTTCCACCTCAAACATGGACTGCTTTCTTTGCTCAGAGTTTGAAAATTGTCAGGTCTGCCCTGTTAATGCGGCAATTGCAAGTCGCACATTATGTCAAATCCCCTCTTATGTGTGCGAGATCCTGAAGATAAGGTCCAAAGAGATCAACACGTTCAGAAAAGAGCTTCAGGAAAACAATCTTCTCTACACATTTCAGGAGAAAATTTAATAATTCATAAAGAAGAAAAGGTTGTAAAAGAAAGGGAAGAAAATTATAATTCTCAAATATCGAAAATAATTTAAAAGACAAGGAGGAAAGCATGGATAAAAACATTTCCAGAACCTATCTGGGTATAGCTGTCATGCTCGGAGCCGTATGGGGTCTTTGTGAAGCCGGTCTTGGGATGTGGCTTCGAAGCTGTGCGTCTATGTTTTCAGGAGCCATTATGACAGGAGCTGCCCTCTTTTTTATAGCCACCGGTTGGGTTTTAACACAGAGAATCCTCGGCGTTGCTCTGATCGTCATTATAGCAAGCTTCTTTAAAATGTTCGATGCCCTCCTTCTTTCCCTGCCTGTGCAGCACGGAGCTGTGGCTAATCCTATCTTTGCCTTTCTTATGGAAGGCATGGCCCTTCTGATTCTGGTGTATGTATTTCGGGAAAAGCTGAAGAAAAAGATCGGCGGTCAGGCTCTCCTTGGAGGCATGGCAGCCCTGCTGGCGGTCAATCTCTTCCCACTCGTAAAATATGCAACCGGCATTCCTGCCTGTGTCTTTCCCGCAACAGGTTTCCCTCTTTCTCTCTATTATGCTCCCTTGGCTGTTTTTCTCTCCTCTGTTACTGTTCCCCTGGGATTTTGGGCCGGAGCAAAGATCAAAGAATTTGAGACCAGGCTTGAAACGAATCAAAGGCTGAGATACATTTTATCGCCCGCAGCACTCATTGTCTGCCTGTTCATCATAACTCTTATCCGGTTGGGATAGCCCATAGCCTCTTTTCCCAAAGAGGAGATACAAGATGGGAAAGTATAAAAAGAAATTGTTATTCAGACTTTAGATTTATTCTTTATTTCCCTCATGTAATCCTCGATGACATTAATGTCTCTTAGAATGCCGGCATCATCCACCTCTACCTCCAGTATATCATCAGGTTGACCATAGACAAGCTCCCGTAGTCCAACCTCTGGATTTAGATTCTCCACTTCATGCCGATATTTCATATCAATAAGAACCGGGTGGCCCCGCTCACCCTTATAGACTGGCAACACTATCCCCTTTCCCGTCTTTCTAAAGGCATTGATAACACTGTCGATGACTTCACTCGGAATCGAAGGCTGGTCACCAAGAAAGACCAATACCGCCTGCGCTTCTTCAGGTAGCGCTTCCAAACCCCTTTGAACAGAAGAAAGCATCCCCTCTTTAAAATCGGGATTGACGGCAATTTCTAAAGGCAGATTTCCTATCTTTTTCTCGATTTTTTCCCGGTTCGAACCGAGAACAACCAGTATCTTCTCCACCTTGGATTGAATGACTCTATCGATTACAGTTTCGATCATCGTTTTTTCACCGAACGGAAGAAGAAGTTTGGGTTTTCCCATCCTTTTGGATTCCCCCGCGGCCAAAATCATTGCCCAGATCATCTTATTTTCCCCTTTCTATCTTTGATTTGGCTGCGTACAAAAACGAGTTGGGCCGCAATACTTACAGCAATTTCCTCCACGGTTTTTGACTGGATCTCGATACCGATCGGAGCATGAACATGGTCGAACTCTTCAGGTGTAGCCCAGCCTTGCTCGATGAATTTCTCCCGCATGAGCTTAATTTTCCGGGCACTCCCTATCATACCGACATAAGCAGCCTTGGAGGATATGCATGGCCGGAGAGCCTCTGCATCGTGGCTGTGTCCACGGGTGACAATAACCAGATATGTGTCGGGAGATATGGGAAAATTCCGGATCGCCTTCTCGACTTCATCTACAATTATATTATCCGCATCGGGAAGTCTCTCCTTGTTAGCAAACTCAGGCCTGTCGTCTATGACAGTGACTTCAAAATCCAGAAGACTTCCCAGATGGGATAAGGCCTTGCCGATATGCCCTGCTCCGGCTATCACCAGCTGTTGTAAGGGCAAAATGGGCTCTAGAAAAACA
>JAGLWV010000251.1 GCA_023133225.1 Candidatus Aminicenantota bacterium
AAACACCTTCTTCATTGAAAATATCAAACATGAATTCTCCAGGATTCTTTCCTTCTTCAAAAGTTGACACCAATAGTACTCCATCATCTCCAGCAACTATGGATTGAATAGGAGGATGGAATGCAGGAAAATATAGCACATCTTTCATTTTCTCTCTCATATACTCTGGAAAGGAATGTAATGTCTTCTTTTTGTAGTTTTCAGAAACAGGTATTTTTCTATATTCTTTCTGTATTTTACGTATCAGCTTCCCTTTAAAATCTAACACCCAAATCTCATATCCTCTCTCTTCATTTGCCACATAGATATTATCATGTGATGCACTCCAATAGAGTAAAGGTTCTGTTGCCCCCATTTTTTCTGGGCTTACCCTAACGCTAAATTTATCAATCAATTGTAATACTTCTAGGTCAGGGTTTAGCAATTTTAATTTAAAAGAATATAATGCTTTCTCTTTATCAGGGTTATATGACATTCCCCAAACAAGCAAATTCGCTCTTGGACCGGAAGTAACTCTTATATCTCCTCCTGGCATCTCATGATCATCAAGAAAAGTGCCATCTTTGTCATACTTGAGAAGTGGACCTCTCGCCAAATCAATAATCACTATATTATCTTCACTGTCTAGTGCAATGTGATGTGGGTTCTGAAATTCTCCCGGCCCCTGCCCTTGAGGCCCAAATGATTTTAAAAATTCTCCATCTCTATCAAATTTAAAAATAAAATCTCCTTCTCCCTTATAGGCTCTAAGAATAAATATTTCCCCCACAGAACTGACTTCAAAACCAAAGATATCTGCAATTCCAAGGTTTGATATTTCATCTTCTTCAGTATCAATTTTTAAGACTTCTTCCAAAGTAAATGAGCTTATATTACCAATTTGGTATGGTTCCAAATGATTGATAACTACTTCCACTCCATCTTCGATTACTTTATCCACTTTTTCTTGTTGTGTTCCACAATAGGACAATATAAAAGTTATTAGAATAAGATACATTGTTTTTTTCATTTTCTTTCCTACAATCCTAAATATTCTATTCGTGAAGCCGGGGCTTTAGGGGATTTGGCTTCCGGGCTAATCAATTTTCCTCTTCAATGATATACTTTTTGACTACTATATTCCCTTCTTCATCTAACTCTTTGACAAATATAAAATTGTCTTGAACCGATATGAGATCGCCATCCAGCGCAAGGTAAAAATTATCTAAAAATTGACCTTTATTATTAAAAACATCAATCATTATTCCTTTTTTTTCATCCTTTGTTGAGGTCTCAACCCAAAGAAGTCCATTAAACAAATGCAGTCTGTTAATATCTCTTTCATATTTTTTCCTGGGGGCATTGACTCTTTTCATGAACTTATCTTCATCCTGGCTCATTTCATAACGAACTCTTTTATATTTCCTTTTGAAGCTTCTCATGACTTTCCCTCTATTCAAGTCAAGCATATGAATCATGTATTCTCGTGAGCACGATACGTAAAGACACCCTGAATTTTCAGCAAGCACTGAAACAAAAGGGTCCCAGGGTACTATCCCTCTGTTAGCAATATAAAATGTTTTATTGAGAAATACATGGCTCTCTTTATTTTTTTTCCCATCTTTAGAAAGCAATACAATTGTATTTTTGTCTTGATACATTTGGACTTTATCCCGTTTTGCAGGTAAAACTTTTTTCATTAATACAAGCCAATCCCCAAAAATTCCCTTAAATCTATTATACTTTTCTGTATAAGTCTTAAATTCGTTAATTAAGCTTCCTTCCTGCTCTATACAAATGATTTTCCTTTTAATAAAATCGTAAATGTATATTTCATTTTGGGAAAGAGCATACTTAAAATAATCTCGAATCTCCCCTGGCCCTTCTCCTTTCTTATATAAGTTTTTAAAGAACTTGCCATCATGGGAAATATTTAGGAAATTATTTCCGCGGTAATCATTAATAAAAATACTGCCATTCTTAGCTATTTTTATGTCGTGAGGTGCTCTGAAATAAAATTTTCCCGGTTCATCTTTAATTCTCATAACCTCTTTGAGTCTCAGCACTCTACTCGCATTTTTACTCAGTGGCTTTTCCGTATTTTCAATAATTTCCTGAGTAAAAATAACAGAATTAAAAAATAAAAAATACAGAAATCCAAAAACGATTCCTCTCATAATTGCATTCTCCTATAATTCGTCTTTGAAGCATTCCCTCATTCAGCTTTTTGTTTTTGGCAGGAAATAAGTAATACAAATACTGAAAAAAGTAAAATGACTGGGGTAATATTAATCCTGTTTCTCATTAAGCCCTCCCTTCTGACTTCATTCTATCTAAGATTTTAATACCTTTCAAACTGCCCGTCAATTTAATAGCTTTACAAACTCTTATTTTTTATGATATATAAATAATGGTTCTCTTTTGCGGGCTGGAGAGAATTCCCACCTTTTTGGTTCCCATCATCAACCCCCCTTTTGCTGACATCAGCCCGCATTCCTTAAAACCTAAAAAATATACATAAAGTTGGAAATATAACTCGCTCAATTTTTAAAGGACTTCACAAAAGTGGAGGGGTAGTAGGCTCAAGAAAACTCTTTTAATCTAAGACGGTTTTCACTTCGAAACCTAACCTGCTCAGCGTCTTTTTCAATCCTGGGAAGCCAGGGCTTTGGGGGATTTGGGTTCCACCAACCCTTTTTGCTGCGTAGATCATTAAGCCACATAATAGAGCTCCATGTGGAAAGTATTGTGATATTATGTGAATCGATTTAATTTTGTTGTCTATTTTTTATCGGAGTAATTATATTAACTTCTTTCAATTGGATATTTTGTATTTGATGACTTTCATTAATTCATCTTCGCCTGTCCTCCTAGTCCAGATATATCTCCCCGAAAAACTCTCCCCACTTCTAGACGGAAAGAGGACGTCACCAACGACTTGTACATTGGCAATAAAATTACCCTCTGAATTAAAAGCATCAAAATTTCTGGACGTTAACTGTCTGTTTTTTCTGTATGGAAAAACCAGGGTGTTTCCTTCAGAATCAACCATGATATTCCGAAATGCTGGCTTGAATTTCGGAAATTTTGTATTTTTTTCAACATAATCAGGAATTTTTCGTGTTACTACGCCACCGCTTGAAAATGTCATTCCTCCTAAAAGAGCCTTTTTATCCTCATCTGTTACCTTTACTGGATCATAGGAATGAGAAAAGGTTGAAAGTTTTCCTTTGTCACTATCATAAATGCTTATTTCATACTTTTCAGAGAATCCTATAACTATTTTTCCACCAGGAGTGACATCCCAGTGCACAAGACATGAAAATGGCTGAGGAACATTTCTCATTCCTCCTTCCCATCTAACATATTTATTGCGCCAAATTTCTTGTGAATATATCGTTTTTTTATGCTCCAAATCGGGAGAAAATATTTCAATGGTACATTCTTGAGGTTTATTCTGTTCTCCACGAAATATTTTCTCTTTTTCAATAACAATATCCCCGTTGGGAAGCGAACGCATTTTATTTGGCCTTCCCGTATTAATGGAAATTTTTTCAGTCTTAATGTGTTCACCATCAGGAGTTACTGCACAAATGCGCATGTTACGCATATCCCATACAACCAGCCTATCTTTTGCATAAGTAGCCATAAACGGCCAACTGAACTCTCCTGGACCCTGCCCTTCTCGTCCAATAATTTTTACAAATTTGCCAGACGCACTGAATTTCTTAATATTGTTCGCTCTATAATCACAAATATACACATTGCCTTCATTATCACTCGTAATAGTATAAGGAGATTCAAAAAAAACATCGTCTGGCATCGAATTATCATCGATGGTGAGTATCGGAACAAATCGGACAGTACCACTCTCATAAATTTCTGCCAGAGACTTCTCGCTTTCTGATGATCCATTCATAAAAAAAGCTAATATGAAAAACGAAATGAGGAGCCAATATATCTTGTTTTTCATTTTTACCTCCATATGAAAATTTTAACTCCCCCAGCGTCCTTTTTCAATCCTGGGAAGCCAGGGCTTTAGGGAATTTGGCTTCCAATTGCTTTAAATTTATCAGTACTTCCATGTGACTTTGTAGCGCTTGACTATTTGAAATCCCCCCTCATCTTCTTCTATTGTATAAAGCTTATTTTTTTTCAATACTTGAGGCCTGGCCTTGAGTGGGATTTTGGCTATATATTTTCCTTCTGAATCAAAGACATCGTAATAATAACTACTTCCATCGGTTGCCTTCTCATATGTTTGAGCGAAAATTTTTCCTATGTCATCAGTATTCATAAACCGAAATGCATTATGATACTTGTCCCAGGATACCTTTATATCTGCAGGAATTCCCGTTTCCCCATAGGTATCTCTAATATACTTTTGCTTTTCTTCCTTTGTAATTTCTACAGGAATATAATCTTTGATAATCTTTCGTACAACACGACCCGTCCTGTTAAGGACTTCAAATTCATATTTATCGGAGTAACCCCAGATAATATTATCGTCTTTGGTAACACCCCAAAAGCAATCTTCTAAGAAATAATTTCTAGTTTGAGGAGATAGTTCATACTTAGAAGAGAAGACTGTAAAAATCTTGTTCAGCTCAGAATCAAATTTTCCTAAAATAAAAGACCAAATCCTATCAGTATCTTCAACAATGGTCCTCGCAACTATGTTATTTTGAGAATCAACCTTTGGTCTTATAAATGACAACAATTTGGTTTGTCGCATAGATCTTAAATATTCCCCACTTAACGTGAAATAATGAAGAAACCGAGCCCCCCGGTCATTGATAAGGATTTCATTCTTAGGTGTAATATATATATTTTGGGGGCGTTGTATTTCCCCAGGACCTTGACCTCTTTTTCCTATAGTTCTTAAGTATTCACCACTTTTTTTAAACACCTTAATATGAGCTTCCTTGAAATCACAGATATATATATTTTCCTCATCATCAACTCCTACATCAATTATTTGTGAAAACATATATTCCACTCTTCCTTCTTTTTCTCCTATAGATAGCTCCTCTTCCAAACTACAAACATCTTCCCCATACATCGGCTCCTTCGGATTCTTAACAAATGTTACTCCATTCACTTCCTCTATTGTTCCATTCCATTCAGCTTTTTGTTTTTGGCAGGAAATAAGCATTACAAATACTGAAAAAAGTAAAATGACTGGGGTAATATTAATCCTGTTTCTCATTAAGCCCTCCCTTCTGACTTCATTCTATCTAAGATTTTAATACCTTTCAAACTGCCCGTCAATTTATGCTCTTTACAAACTCTTTTTTTTTTGATATAAAGATAATGGTTATCTTTTGCGGGCTGGAGAGAATTCCCACCTTTTTGGTTCCCATCATCAACCCCCCTTTTGCTGACATCAGCCCGCATTCCTTAAAACCTAAAAGTATGCCTCTACGAGGAGGGATTAGAATGAGCACCAAAACTAAAATGAAAAAATCTGTTTTTCTAGTTTTATCTCTTTTGATATTTGGATCAATTATTTTTGCTCAGGCAATCATTGAGAATCCCGAAAAACCTTTGAGTAAGAATGCAGGTAGAGTATTAGAGCTCCAGGAGGTCTTGAGGATTACTGATGAGAGTGGTGAGTTTTATTTCAATCGTCCTTCACTTATTAATGTTGCCAACGATGGATGTATTTATATAAGGGATGAAGATCAATTCCTGAAATTTTCATCCCAGGGAGATTTCATCAAAAATATGTTCAAAAAGGGCCAGGGACCGGGTGAGATCCAGAGTTCCTTTTCATATGGACTGAAGAATGACAATATCTACATTTATGACCGTATGAACCGAAAGACCATTTGTTTGGATAAAGGTGGCATTCTGATCAAGGAACTTCCGCTAAAAGAGAAAGGAATGCTCCAGTTTATCGGAGTTGTGGATGATCGGATCATATTTTCCAGACTCAAGATGCCTCCCCGGGAAGAAATGACTGGAAAATTTATAAACATGGAAAATCAACTCATCTCCATTTCCCTGAAAGATAAAACTGAAAAGGAAATTGCGAAAATCCTGACAAGATGGTGGTTTAGCCCAAACATGGGGATGAGTTTTGATCCCTTTTTGGTCATTCTGAGCTCCAATGGTCAGAGCCTTTATATAAACCACACACAGGAGTACATGATTAAGGTATTGGATGTCAAAACCGGTGAGGTGATCAAGACATTCAAGCGCAAATATAAGCGGGTCAAAGAAAAGAAACGAACGGGCGGTGTCAGGTCGAATGTCAGAATTAAAACGCCTAAGAGAGAATTTATGAGTGATATCCGATATTTTTTTGATGGAGGGGAAACTCTATGGGTAAGAACCTCAACTACAGACAAGACGAAGGGCTCTCTATTCGATATCTTTGATAAAGAGGGAAACTACATCGATTCTTTCTATCTTAATGCCAAGCGTTCCCTAGTGACTGTGCACAAAGATTATATTTTCGTAAGGGAAACTGATGAGGAAGAAATGATAAGCATCGTTAAATATAAAATCGTGAAATGAGATGCAACGAACTGATCACTTTAAAATAAAAACAAATAAAAGAAGCAAGCGTTGGCGGCGGCAAAATAGGTGGTTCCACTACCCTAAGTCTTTATCTAATGCTGAGACGTGTATTTGGTTTCAATCTGCGGATGTATTTTAGGCAGGCAGGCTCGATCTCTGATATCTTCCCGACACATTCTTCAAACACCTCCGCTCCTCCTCCACGCCCTGTGCATATTTCACCCAAGTATCTGTGAAATCCTATTTTGTACTTACTGTCTTCAACTTCTTGTAAAAAATGAAAAAGGCTGAATGCTTGTAGATGGAAATTAATTCTTTTAAGGGCAGTTTCACGCATGTTAATAAACTTCCTCAAAGGGATAAATTTCTTTTGTCTGAACATTTCTTTGATGATGCCCATTATTTGTGATTTCCAAGTCTGATGGATTTCCCCGAGAGCGATTCTTTTCTTCTTCAATTTCACAGACATTCCCACATAGTATGCAATCCCTTCAATAACCCAGGCGCCCGAGTTATAGAGGGATTTAAAAAGACTTACTGAAAGGCTGTGAGTGATTTCATGGGCCATACTCTGAAGGAGATATCCTCTGCTCTGACCCTGGCGCAATAATAAGACTGCATCAGAGTACGAGCTATAGAGCGGAGTGGGCTCCCAGGTTTTATCCACGGTCATTCCCTTTGACTCCATGTATCTTATGTATTCTTTCTTCTTGTTGAAAAGATAGATTTTCAGCTTCTTGGGAATCATCATCCCTGTATCACCAAACTCATTACAGAATGATTCATAAACATTTTCTGCAAATTTTGGGATTGATTCGGCAACCGATGTGGGCGACGTGGTGAAAAGAGCAAAATGTTTAGAATCCAAGCGAAGCGTATAATCCCAATCAGCAGTCAGCTCCTTAACCTGATGTGACTCGTGGGTACTTTCTTTTTTGCCCTGCTGAACAGGTTCCTTTTTTGCATTTATCTCAGCAACGATAAAAGAAAAAACTAGAAAGACAACTAATATAAGTCTGGTAATGGATTTCATTTTCCTTTCCCAGGTTCGAATGACTCCTTCGAGGTAAAAATTCACTAAATCATACGTATTTGCTTTTTATTTATGTTTTAGTTTTTGACCATAAATACAGACTTTCATCCCTTCTGATCTCTCTTGTAAAATGTAATAAATATTTTCATTGTGCCTCTTTTGGACGATAAAATCATCAGTAGCAGACAGATAGCTAAAACATAAATGCCAATAATCCATTATGAGCTTCCCATTTTTATCAAATTCCAGGATTTCAATACGCGGAACGACATTTAATAAATAAAATCCTTCATCCGAACCTTTTATCCTATCTATTGTGTTAAAATATCCTCCTTGCTTAGAAACTCCCTTTCTGTTCTCTTTTCCATATTCTTTCCACTTGAAATGATCGATTTGATACTCAGCAAGCAACTCTCCTTTGACAGAATATTTGCGCACAACAGGAAAGTGTCGAAATGCCATAAGCAGTTCTCCCTTTTTATTCAGGTCTAATACAACAGCATTGAGCTGGCGCCAATTTCTTTTGAAACTTTTTGGTTTTCCAAATGAATATAATAATTTACCATCTTGGGATAAAACATCTATCAAAGGCATTTGGCTAGTCATCAAAATGGGAGTAGCGAAAATCAGACCTTCTTCGTTTATTGTCATATCTCTAAAAGTTTTATAAAGTTTAATACTTTTCACATAATTTCCTTTTTGATCAAAAAATTGAATGCGACGATTCATTCGATCATAAACAGCTAAAAAATCTTTACCGGTCATAATCCGACCAGGCTCCATGAGCTCTCCAGGCCCTTGACCCTTTCTCCCTATTTTTTGCAGAAAATGGCCAGATGGATCAAACTTCAGAATGAAATGTGCCTTTCTATTAGAAACATAAATATTTCCAAACGAATCATTGGCAATGAAGTGGGCGCCCCATAGATAGATATCTTCTTCGATCAAATCTTCGGAAGGAAATGAAGATTTTAATTCTAACTCTGTCGCATTTTTAGGAAGAGGATATTCTTTCCGCCACTTTTTATAAATCTTGGCGAATTTCTTCTCCTCTTCAGACTCCTGTTTCGACCCAGAATACTGTTGAAGCCAAATACTACTGCTATATGAATTAAGGAGGCATATAAGAAAAGACACAGAAAGGATTTTTTTCATCTTC
The DNA here is from genome assembly GCA_023133225.1 of Candidatus Aminicenantota bacterium. Lineage (GTDB taxonomy): Bacteria > Acidobacteriota > Aminicenantia > Aminicenantales > Aminicenantaceae > JAGLWV01. The sequence continues at coordinate 8,697 of JAGLWV010000251.1, forward strand.
ATATCGATTTTATCTCCTTAATCGATCAGCTATCTTTTAAACATAAAGAAGCCAGGGCTTTAGGGGCTTTGGCTTCCACCCTCTTCAATTATTTAAAACTTTGGCTACCAGTGTTCATTTTATTATTCAGCGATTCTATATTTCACAAAACTTATGTTTCCATCTTCATCTTGTTCTTTCACAAAAATAAAATCTTCATGGGTTGCCACAAGAGATCCTTTGAGATTAATGTAGAAACTATCAATAAACTTGCCTTCTTTATTAAAAACATCAATCAAAATACCTTTGTTTTTGTCTTTTGTGGAAGTTTTAATCCAGAGATGATCCTTGCAGATAAATAAGCTAAGAATATCATTTTCATACTTTTTTCCTGGCCCGTTATGTTTTTTAAGAAATTCCTTCATCCATTCTTTTACGTATTTAATCCGGCGGTATTTTCTATTGAAAATTCTGGTGACTTCACCTTTTTCTAAATCCAGTAGTTTTATCAGATACTCCATTGTGTGAGAAACAAATAGATATCTTCTGTCATCACTGAGTGTTGAATAAAAATGTGCCCAGGTTGCTATTGCTTGAGGAGCTAAAAATGTTTTTACTGGGAATACCTGAATTTCTTTTTCAGTTTCTCCATCTTTTGATACCAATACTAAGGTATGTTCAATATCATACAACTTCGATTTTCTTTCTTTTAGAGCAAAAGAATATTTTTTAAAAATAAGCCCGTCATGCGTGATACCCAAAAAATCTCTATAACGCTCAGATTTAGAATGGAATTCTTCAATCAGATTCCCGTCTCTGTCAGTATGAATGATTTTTCTTGCAGAACGATCATAAATATAAATATCATTCTTATAAAGTGAAAAGTAAAAATTTCTTGCAATCTCTCCCGGTCCCTCCCCTTTTTTATAGAGGTTTTTAATAAATTTTCCATCAGCGGAGAACTTCAATAACTGTTCCTCATCTACGATAAAAATACTTCCATCGGATGCTATTTTTAATTTCATTGGTCTCTTAAAATAAAAATCAGCGCCTATATCATTGATTCTGAATATCTCTTCGAGTTTGAGCACCCTTCCTGCGTTTTTACTTAATGGCTTCTCCGGATTCTCAATAATCGTCTGAGTAAGAATAGCAGGGCTAAAAATAAAAAAAGATAAAAACAATAAAACAATCTTTCTCATAATACCCTCTTCAAAAACTGCCTGACGAGATGTCTATTCGCCCAGCCGATTTTATCTAAATCAATATAAAATTTCTTAATACTTTTTAATATTGGTTATTTTCCTGTTATTTATTTCTAATATGAAGTTCCATTTCCATTTATCTAATTTCAGATGTTTTGCAATTTTTTTTACGAAAAGCTCAATATTCTGGTTAGAGGCCCTGATTATTCTGCCCTTTATAGATAATCCCCTCCTCAGATTATCAACTTCATTCATCGTATAATCAGGCGGCACAACAAAGAAGATATCTTCTCTATCCTTTATTGAGTGAATATAGCTCCCAATTGGGCATCCAATACTTATTGTGCCGTAGAGTAATATAATTCTACTCGTTTTCTTATCAATCAATTTTTCCAATTCCGGAGTGAGTTGAAACTCCTGAATTGAAGGGGTTGATTGGAACCCGCTTGTGGGAAGTAAAACAGAAGCCATCATTAAGGCCAATACAAAGTATTTCACCCATTTCATTTTTCTCTCCTGTATTCAGCCACAATATTAGACTTTTCCCTGACCGACATCGTAAAGTAGAAAACTAGATCGTTATCATTTTCTTTGACAGAAAGTGCCCTTGGATATTCACTTTCATTTTTCTTAATTTTGTATTCATCAATAAGTTTAAACGAGTTCTTATCCAGAACTTTGATGATGTATTGAGGTATTTTCTCAGTAACATATTCTTCATGTGTAATTTGCCTTTGTAGGATATAGATTTTGTCTCCGCAGAGATAAGCATCATCAAATATAACAGACCAACCTTGAGAAGAAAGTCTCTCTTTACTAATTCCTTCTTTTATCCAGTATTTTTCATTATCCCTTATGACTTCTTTTCCCCTTTCTCCAAAAATCCCAGAAATATCAACATCAGCTATTTTTGTTCCATCAAGGGAAAATTTCATAGCTTTTCCAAATTTGGAATTTAAGTAGTAAAGATATTCTCCATCAGTAAGAAGATGTCCTGTGTACACAAGCCATTCTGCCATATTAGGATAATATTTTTGGAGGTGAGAAGAGTGAAGTTTTTTAAACTTTGCACCAAATTCGGAAAGAAACTTTCCTTTTTTTGAGTAAACTTCAATCAAGTATTCCCTATCAGGGTTTGCAGCCACTAGGTATAATCTATCCTTGACGTAGACAAAGCATGGAACCATAACAAAAGCGTTAAATCTTCTCAGATAAGCTCCCTCAGTGCTAAAAAATGAGAAGGTTGTATTCCCTTTAATTACAATTTCTTTATCCCATGTTGAAATTTCTATGGCAAACGCAAGACCACCGGGCTCTCCTCCTTTTTTGCCTATTATTTTTTGAAATTCTCCATCCTTGGTGAAAGTGAGAACTCTAAAACCTGGGCTATTTTCCACCACGTAAATATTCTCATCCATTATTTCCAAATCAGGGAGTGATCCTAATGTGAGCTTCTCTTCGTCCTTAGGAAAATAGGTTGTCCTAACAAGCCATTTTTCTTCTGCGTAAATAAGATTAAAACTAGTAATAAAAATGAATAACGAAAGGAAAAATAATATTTTGTTTCTAATCATGGAATTTCCCTCTATATTGATACCCTCACTTTATTTTCATCATATTGCGATAATACGTTCAAATGTCTTTTTCAATCCAGCAAAGTCATGGCTTTAGGGGAGTTGGATTCTAACTTGCTCAATCATTCATTATTCCCACTTCATCTTATAGACCACCAACTCTTTGTATCCACTCTCTTTCTCCCTGAGACAGTAGATGCGGTTGTTTTTGACCTTTACAGGGAGGCTCCTATACTTTCCTCCATAATTGTTTAAATTCAATTTGCCGATAAAAATGCCGTCAGGACTGAAAATATCATAAACAAATTCTCGAAGATTACTGCTAGTTTCATAGGTCATAACGAAAAGCCACCCTGTATCACTAGCATAGAGCTTCTTAAATGCTGGCCAGTACTCTGGGAAGTATAATTTTACAGGCGGTGGTTTTCTTCCCTTCTTTTCCATTTCCTTCCTTGCTTTAAACCTCTCTTTCTTGTATTCGTCGCTTATTTTTATGGGCTTATAATCTTTTTTAATTATCCTCTTCAAGTTTCCTTCTGAGTCATACACCCAAACTTCATACGGCTGGCTTCTCTTTCCAATATAAATGTTTTCCTCTGTTGCATAAGAGACATGACGCTCATAAGCAAATTTAGAACCATCTCCTTGGATTCCTTCTTTCTCGATTACTTTAATTTTTTCAAAATCAGGATTGAGCACACTCCAAATCCCTTGTCCAGTTCCAGGAGCTGACCATGATATCTTATAAGTAAAATAATTATCATTTTCCATTTGTTTTATGGTAGGTAAATTCAAAGGCTTAGGTATCTCATGTATTAAAATCCCATCACTGTTTAGGATAATAAGTTTCGGCTGGAAAATATTTTGAATGATAATCTCATTGCGATTATTAATGCTCATATCAGCACCATAAAGCTCGCCAGGGCCTCGACCTCTTCTGCCGAAAGCACTTACAAAATTTCCGTTTTTATCAAACTTAAAAATGCAATTTTCTTTACTCTTGTTGTATATAAAATAAATGTTTCCCATGGAATCAACATCAAAGTTATCTATATCAGCTAATCCTCTCTCTGCTACATAATCTTTTTCAGTATCAATTGTGAATTCTTCTTCAAGATGAAGTGTATTTGGTTCTCCTTCAATCCTATAAGGTTCTAAATGATTAACGATGACTTCTATTCCATCTTTCATGTATCTTTCTATTTTTTCTTGTTTTGGTCCGCAGGATATGATTAAGGCAATCATAAAGAGGAAAATCATAATAGAATTGAAATTTCTCATACTCCCTCCTTCATAAAATCACTTGAGGTTAGTGATATTTTAAAATCTATTCAGAACTATCCACCTTTGTCTTCTTTAATTATATGATAACCCTTTACGCTGTCTTTCTCAATCAAGGAAGTCAGGGCTTTAGAGAAGGCTCATCACATGATAAAAGAGGGGGATAAAAGAGGGGTCAAATCTTTATTCTTGGGAAATTGTTTGGCTCTTTTTGATGATTCGCAACTTCTGTCACTAAATTTCCCAAGAATAAAGATTTGACCCCTCTTTTATTATTTTCTCCTAATAGAAATAAACAGCACCTCTATTTCTGATTAATATCAGAATCAGAAATAAGAAAAAAGTCAACACGCTAAAACAGAAATAAGCACCTGTGCTATTTTTGTTTCGTATCATAAACAGTAATTACATATATAAAATAATCAAAAAACTCCTGCCAAATAGCAGTTTTTTCTGGATCAGAATAATATATCTTTTTTCTATTTAATTAGACGAAATATACAGGATTTTATTCTCGATTTCATTTTTGGCAGGGTTATTCACAGCCGCTATGAGCCTACATTGTGGCCCCGGCACTGTGAATTGGGGGGGGGAGGATTTTTCCTTGCCGTCTGCTCGGGCGGCGGCGAGCAGGCAAGAGGAAAAAAGGGTGGATTTTTTCGGGTCGGGGCAGTACAAAGGCCGCATTGTGGCCGTGAGCTGTGGGTTGGATTTTTCGGGTGGGATGTTATTATTTAAAGTATTTTAGCCGTTTTTTGCATTTATGCACTTTATTTGGAAGCCAGGGCTAAAGGGTTTTTGGGTTACAGTGGGTCCGTTTATCAATCTGCTAAATACCCAGCACGGTGTGTTACCCGGAATCTTTTACCTTTGACTTTTACTGTTATCTTCTTGAATTTTCCGTCTGCTTTGTAACTTTTTGGATTATAATAAATGAGATAATAATTTTCTGAAGCATTAACAGCTTTTTTAAACGAAGAGGCAGCATTTGCGGAGCTATTTACCGTGCCACCGGTCGCTTGAGCTATGTCCTTGAATGTACTAAAAAAACTCCCGGATATGTCTTGCAACACTGGATCTAGAATTCTACCGCCACTATTACTAAGGCCTCTTGAAGTCACAGATATTCTATCTGTACTCACAACACCCAGCCCTGAAGTCTTTGTTAAAAAAATGAAGTGTATGGAAATAGATGAATCAGAAAAGGCCTGGTTAACTTTTTCTGCATCAAAATATGTATAAGCTTCAAAATCTTTAAGCGAATCAATATCATAATCTGAAAACTTTCTTCCTAAAAGAGGCACAACTAATTTTTGGTTGAAAAGGAAAACATGCTTCTGTCCATTCATTTTTTTAAGGAAGGATGCAAAATCAAGAAGCCTTTTTTCTCCTATATATCTAAGATTTCTTAATCTTGTCATAACCTCTGAATGCATCAATTTTATCAGTTGTGGATCCAATCCCTCATCTAGCCTAAGATTTTCTAATTCTCTAAGCAATCCTCTATACTCTGCACTGCACAACTTCATGTCTTTCCTAACCTGTCCTATTAAGTTTTTTACAATTTCTGTTTTTGGGAACATCTCAAAAGCCTTAACGTTAAAATTGTAGGCTTTAATGGGAGTGACAACTTTTAGTGTATCCCCTGGCATAAAGACTTCATTAAAGAAATACTCTATCGCCTTTCCGACTTTTGGAAAGTATTCATAAATCTCAAACATAAGAATAAATCTTCTGGAAGTTTGGGGTGCAAATATTTTCCTCGCTTCATCTTTTTTCATTTGTGTTTCTTCTCTTTCAATATTCGTCTTTTTTATCAGATAGACTGCCTCTATTTTCTGTAGCTCTCCCTCCTCATAGATTTCAAAATCATGAATAGTCAAGTTATTTACAAACTTACTCCCCTTAAACACTCTAACCGGAATTTCTATATTTATAACTGATACATCATGGGAAATTTCCTGGGCCAAGGTGGCGAGACTTAGAAAAAGAACTCCAATTATGAGAATGGGCTTTTTCATGCGTTAGTTTTCTCTCTCATATAAACCCCTGCCATTTAATAACTGCAAATTTTATGCCAAATAAAGTAAGGGTAATTTGAAAATATATGGTGGTTTTCTGTCCTTTTAAAAGGACGGATTTAAAAAAAAGAGGACAGAAAGAAATAAAACGACTGAAACAACCTTGATTTTGTTTTATCTTCTTATCCCCATAATAAAATTCTAACTCCTTCAGCGTCTTTCTTCAATCCAGGAAAGCTAGAAGGAGGAATACATATCAAGATAAAGCATCAACTTAATAATAAATGAAAATATCATAATACCAATAGTTGACATATATGTCTATTATCGGTATTATAACATTCGGAGAATAAGAGCATGTTTATATATACACCCAGGCAATACGTGGAACTCTTCCACCTCCTTTTTATCGACCAACTGGGACGAAAGCTGAACAAGAAATTCTATGCTTTAAAAGGGGGGTGCAATATGAGGTTTTTCTTCAAGAGTCCTCGTTATTCTGAAGATATCGATTTAGATGTTCAATCGATAGCTGTCGCTTTTCTCCGCGAGAAAGTCAATAACATCCTGAGTTCGAAGCCATTTAGGGATATCCTTCAAGTCAGGGATATTGAAATTGAACACATAACCGAACACAAACAGACGGAAACTACTCAGAGATGGAAACTGGGCTTGATTGTTCCTCATATAGAGAAGACTCTCCCAACAAAGATTGAATTTTCAAGGCGAGGGTTGGAAAAACATATTAAGTTTGAACCTATTTCTCCTGAGGTTATCCGCTTCTTCGAGCTTTCTCCAATTTTGATCAATCATTACCCGGCAGAGATTACATGTCAACAGAAATTAAAAGCACTGATCTCAAGAAAAACTGTGCAAGCAAGAGACATTTTTGATCTGTATCTTCTTCTGGCTTCCAGAGTAGAGAGGGTCGATTTGCCGGAAGAAGTACGTGCCAATTTGGACAAAGCAAAGGAAAGAATCCTCTCCATGGATTTTAGGATCTTCAAGAGTCAGGTTATCTCGTATCTGGAATCCGAAGATCAGCCTCGATTTGAATCTGAAGAGGTCTGGGATAATATTAGGTTACATGTTATCGAAACGTTAAGCGAGGACTAATCATGAAACTTGTTGATGTTCATACCCAACTCTTGGAAATGAAAGGAGCAGTATTTCAGACTTCAGATGCTGCAGCCTGTCTGAATATTAGAAACGCTCATGCAAGCAAGCTTCTCACTCGTCTTGCTTCATCTGGACATTTGATTCACTTGGGTCGAGGCCTCTGGGCCTTCAAAGATATGGTAGAGCCTTTAGCCCTGCCTGAATATCTCACAAGCCCTTTTCCAAGCTATGTTTCCCTCCAAAGCGCTCTCTATTATTACGACATGATCTCACAGATCCCTGCAATCACATATGCTATCTCTATTGGCAGAACAAAGAGATATGAAACTCCTCTTGGTGTGGTTTCAATTCATCATGTCCATCCTTCCTTCTTTTTCGGCTTCGAATCTATTGGGAAGGGTTTAGCCAAGATAGCCACGCCAGAAAAAGCACTTATAGATTTCTTTTATCTGAGCCCTGCAAAATCTAATTTTTTCCGAGCTCTTCCCGAGCTTGAACTTCCGAGAGGTTTCACAATCAAAAAGGCGCACAGCATGATTAGTCTGATAAAGTCAGCAAGAAGAAAAAATTTGGTAAAAAGGCTTTTTCAGGAACATTTTTCCAAATATGCTGAAGCTTAATTAACCTGAATTATTCATAAAAACTGCCGACACTATATTTTATTTACAGTGATATAAGCTCTTTATGTTGTTTTTCTCATCACCAAGATTCAGACTTTCTTCCATGTTCTCAATTTCATTATAAGTCGGCATTTTTTACCCTACAGGCGTAAAAAAAAGGGGACAGTCCC
>JAGLWV010000252.1 GCA_023133225.1 Candidatus Aminicenantota bacterium
ACTGTCCCCTTTTTTTAGGAGAGAGAAATGTCTGATTTCTTAAAAAAGATTCTCTGGGCGACGGATTTTTCGGATGAAGCTCAGGAAGCTCTGCTCTACACCGAAACGTTTGCCAAAACATTCAATGCCAAAATCGTGGCTCTCCACATTGTTCCTGATTTTTCTCCGGTTCTTTACGATACAGCCTATGTCATCAGGGGAGAACTGGCTCGAAGAGTGGATGATATGAAAAAAGAGGCAGATAAGAAGCTGCAGACGATAAAGAAAGCCAAAGGGATCCCGTTCAAAATCATCGTCAAGGAAGGTAACGCTTCGAAAAAGATCATAGAGACGGCAGGAGAGGAAAAGGTTGATCTGATCGTCATAGGAAGAAGAGGAATGTCTGCGATAGAAAAACTCTTCATTGGAAGTGTTGCCAATCATGTTTTAAGGAATTCCCCTGTTCCTATCCTTGTGACTAAGAAAAAGGCAGGAAAGCCTCAGTTTAAAAAAATTCTTGTTCCTACAGATTTTTCCGAGCAAGAGGAAGTGGAGAGGGATTTTGCCTGGAAGCTGGCAAAAGGGTTTGGCTCTGACCTCACGCTCCTTCATATCCTTGAGCTTCATGACTTTGAATTTTCACCTCAAGTTCTGGATGAACTTTTTACATCTCTCCTGAAAAAGCTTAAGAAGAGAAAAAAGAGAGAAAAGACTGAAATAAAAGTTGAGGAGGAAGTCTACCGGGCGATCAACTCCTCGATAGGAATCGTTGATTACGCTGAAACCCATAAGTTTGATCTCATCGTCATCTCCACTTGCGTCCAGAGTAAGCTAGAGCGATTCTTTTTGGGGAGTACGACCGAGAAGGTTATCTCTTACACTCACGTTCCCATTTTCGCCATTCCTCCTGCACAGTGTGCTTGAGTAAAGGTGGAAGATAGCCGAAAGTATTGGGTTGCTTTAAATCTGGTTCTGGCTGAATGTCTTAGAGAAGCCAAGAAGATCGTCGAGCATTTTCCAAATCTTGCGGATGCTTTTAAAGCCCGCAGGGGGGAATTCATAGCTCTAGGCATAGAGAAAGAGAGAGCAGAGGCCCTTACTTCGTCCAAGCTTCTGGATCGAGCAAGTCGAGAGATAGAAAAGCTGGAGCGAAAAGGGTATTGCATTCTTACAGTAGAAGATGTAAATTATCCTGAATATTTAAGAGAAACATTTGACCCCCCCTTCGTCCTTTATTGTGCGGGAAAGGTCGAAGCATTAAAAGGACCGGCTGTCTCAGTCGTTGGGGCCAGGAAGCCTTCTCCCTATGGGAGGGCTGTCGCAGAGAAGCTGGCGCGGGAGCTAGCCTCTCGAGGGATTGTTGTCGTCAGCGGTTTGGCCCGTGGTATCGACTCCATAGCCCACTGGGGGGCACTTGAAGGAGGCAAAACTGTAGCCGTGTTAGGATCAGGTTTAGGAAATATCTACCCGAGGGAAAATCGCCGTCTTTTTGAAAAAATAATCGAGCGAGGAGCTGTAATCTCTGAATTTCCAGCGAAGTCCCGTCCTCTGGGTTTCCATTTCCCAATAAGGAACAGGATCATAAGCGGTCTATCGCTTGCTCTTGTTGTGGTTGAGGCGACAAGGAGGAGCGGCTCCCTGATCTCGGCTCGTATGGCCTTGGAGCAGAACAGGGAGGTTATGGCTGTTCCCGGGAATATCACATCCGATCTCAGCCAAGGCACGAACTGGCTGATAAAGACGGGGGCAAAATTAATTGAGTGCTGGGAAGATGTGGCTGAAGAACTTCCCTCTCCTTTAAAAGAGGAGCTTCTCTCTCAGAAAAAAGAGGAGAAAAAGAGGCCCATCTCTTTGAATCCACGAGAGGAAAAGGTCTTTTCGCTTCTTAAGCCAGACTCCCTTGCCCATATCGACGAGCTGATCGAGGGGAGTGACCTTTCTGTGTCTGAAGTTCTCTCCATTTTACTCAATTTGGAGCTTAAGGGGCTGATCGTTCAGAGACCGGGGAAATATTTTCAGAGGAGACTATAATGCAGAAACGCTTGGTCATTGTTGAATCTCCAGCCAAGGCGAGGACTATTAACAAATACCTGGGGCCTGACTATATAGTAAAGGCATCAGTGGGCCACATCTGGAATCTGCCTAAAAGCCGGTTGGGCGTCGATATCGAGAATGATTTCAAACCTGAATATGAAATTATTCCGGAGAGAAAGCAAACAGTTGCAGAGCTTCAAAAAACAGCCAAGCAGTGTGAGGCCGTCCTTCTTGCTGCTGATCCGGATAGAGAAGGTGAGGCGATATGCTGGCATTTGAGTCAAGCGCTTAAAGATTACAACAAAAATATTTACCGGGTTCTTTTGCATGAGATTACCGAAGCCGCCATTAAGGAGGCTTTTAAGAATTTAGGAGAGCTGGATCAGGGTAAGATCGAGGCACAGCAGACAAGAAGAGTTCTCGATCGTTTGGTTGGTTATCTCGTCAGCCCTTTATTGTGGAAAAAAATCGGAAGGGGTTTGAGTGCGGGGCGGGTTCAGTCGATAGCCCTTCGCTTGATTTGTGAGCGGGAACGGGAGATTAGAGATTTTGTCCCGGAAGAATTCTGGACCATCACAGCAGAGCTCGAAGCCTCTAATCCTCCGTCTTTTAAAGCGAATCTGGTGAAGATCGAGGGCAAAAAAGCAGAAATAAAGCATGAGAAAGGTGCGGCAGGAATGGTTACAGAGCTGCGTACACTTCCTTTTGTTCTTGAAGGAATGGATGTCAAGGAGAAAAAAAGAAATCCCAGCCCGCCGTATATCACCAGCTCCCTCCAGCAGGATGGTTTTCGGTTTCTTCATTTTCCGGTGAAAAAGACAATGTACGTTGCGCAGAAGCTTTATGAAGGTCTTGAAATCGGGGAACAGGGACTGGTGGGCTTGATCACTTACATGAGAACAGATTCAGTTCGGGTTTCCGATGAGGCTGTCTCTCAGACTAGAAAGTACATAGGGGAGAATTATTCCGGGAATTATCTCCCGAAAAAGCAGAGAGTCTATACAAATAAAAGAAAAGCGCAGGATGCCCATGAGGCCATCCGTCCTACCACCTTTTCACTTCCTCCTCAGGCGGTGGAACCTTATCTTAAAAAGGACGAATATAATCTATACCGCCTTATCTGGAACCGCTTTATCGCGTCTCAGATGAGTTCAGCCCTGGTTGAAGAGACGGAATTTGACATTAGAGCTTCGCGCTATCAATTCAAAGCCAAGGGAGAGGTCGTGAAGTTTGATGGATACTTTGTCCTTTATCCCAGCCTGAAAAAGAAGGATAAGATTTTGCCAAAGGCTGAGGCCGGAGAGGAGCTTAAACTTTTTGATCTTGAATCCAAGCAAAATTTTACCCAGGCTCCGCCGCGCTATACAGAAGGAAGCCTGGTAAAGGAGCTGGAAGCCAAAGGGATTGGTCGACCCAGTACCTATGCTCCCATCATTGCTACTATACAAGGCCGTATTTATGTCGTTAAAGAAAAAGGGAAATTTATTCCAACGGAACTTGGAATTTTCGTTGCCGATTTCTTGATCAAGAATTTTTCTGATCTGATGGAGTTCAAATTTACAATCCGACTGGAAGATGAGCTTGACCGCATCAATGCGGGTGAGCAGGAATGGATAGATTCTTTAAAATCGTATCATTCTCTCCTGGAAAGAGATTTAAAGGAAGCAGGCAAGATCGAAGGAGTGAAAAGGAAAGGCATTCCATTGGAGGAGGTCTGTCCCCAGTGCGGGCAGAAGCTTGTCATAAAAGAGGGGCGATATGGAAGGTTTAAGGCCTGTTCAGGCTTTCCTGATTGCACATATAAGAAGAGCATGGTAAAGAAGGAAGCAACGCCTCTGGATGAAAAATGCCCGGACTGTGGCTCACAACTGGTTCAAAGGCAGGGGAGATACGGCGCTTTTATCGCCTGCTCAAATTATCCTAAATGTAAGTATGTGAAAAAAGAGAAAAAAGATACTGGCATTCCCTGCCCTCGCAACTGCGGCGGTACAATTATCAGGAAAAAAACCAGGAAGGGAAAGATCTTTTATGGATGTAGCCAATTTCCGAATTGTGATTTTGCTAGCTGGGATGAGCCCATTCCACAGCCCTGCCCGGAGTGTGACCGCAAATTTGTTCTCCGGAGAAATCTCATTAAAGATGATCCCTATCTCTACTGCAACAATGAAGAATGCAGCTATAAGGAGACGGTAGAAAGGGAGAAAATCTGGGAAAAGAAAAATAACTCATAAAATGAAGAAAGAGCTTGACCAGTATCTCAACTTTCTTGAGCACGAGAAAAACGCCTCTCCCCATACGATCTCAAGCTACAGGAGAGATCTGCTCCAGCTGGCTCAGTATATGGAAGAGAGAAGTATGAAGTTGAAGGAAATAGATAACGTAGCTCTGCGCGGATTTCTGGCCAGGCTTCATGGAGAGAAAAACAAAAAATCCACAATCGCCCGCAAACTGGCCTCGGTCCGTTCTTTTCTCCAGTACTGTATGATGAAGAAGTGGCTGGAAGACAATCCTGCCAAGATTGTATCCACTCCAAAGCAGGAGCATCATGTGCCCTCTTTTTTATCTGAAGAGGAGGTGGCGGAATTTCTGGATTTACCTCAATCTCGCCAGCCTCTGGATTTAAGGGATAAAGCTATTCTTGAGCTTCTTTATGCCACGGGAATCCGGGTGAGCGAGCTGGTCAAGATCGATCTCGAAGAAGTGAATTTTGAAGAGAGGCTGATTCGCATAATGGGAAAAGGCAAGAAGGAGAGGATTGTACCCTTTGGAAGGCTGGCTGCAGATAGTCTGAGATTTTATATTCTCGCCAGGTCTCAAATCAATAAAGGCGATGTTGAGGAAAAAGCCCTGTTTGTAAACTATCGTGGGGAAAGGCTGACTTCTCGCTCTATAGAGAGGATTGTTGACAAATACATTAACATTACAGCGATCCGGAGGAAAATAAGCCCACACTCACTGCGCCATTCTTTCGCTTCCCATCTTTTAGGCCGTGGGGCTGATTTAAGGGTTATACAGGAGCTTCTGGGACACGAGAGTTTAGCCACGACCCAAAAATATACCCACCTTGATTTAAAACAGCTTCTAAAAGTCTACCGCAAATCACATCCCCGTTCTTAAAAAAAAAGTAGAATTCCAGGATAAGAATAAGTAAAATAAGCCAAATGTTGTTTGTTTCGTTCAGAGAGATTATTGGCACTTGAGATGGCTTTGAAAAAGGCCATTCTTGTTTTAGAAGGGGGGGGATTTTTCATTGGCCAATCCATTGGTTATGAAGGAGAAGCAGAGGGAGAAATCGTCTTCAACACCTCGATGACCGGCTATCAGGAGATCCTGACGGATCCCTCTTACAAGGGCCAAATAGTCACTATGACTTATCCCCTGATCGGAAATTACGGATGTAATTTTGAAGATGTGGAATCCGGGCGACCCTGGGTGGAAGGCTTTATAGTCAAAGAGCTGGCCTCATACCCATCCAATTGGAGGAGCGAAGGGGATCTTTCAGAATACCTGAAGCGGCACAAAATCGTAGCCATCCAGAGTATCGATACAAGAAAAGTGACCAAGATGATCCGCACCGGCGGTGCCCAGAGAGCCTTGATCTCAACAGAAAACGAAAACATCAATGCTCTCTTGAAAAAGGTGAAAAAAATTCCTTCCATAGTCGGACTTGACTTAGTCAAGGAAGTCACCTCTTCCAAAGCCTATAAGTGGAATGAGGGAATTTACTCATGGCCAAAAGGTTATTTGCCAAAAAAAAGATTTAAGTATTTTGTTGTCGCTTATGATTTCGGGATAAAGAGAAACATTCTGAGAAGCCTGGTTTCAAACAGCATCGGTGTTCAAGTGGTTCCTGCCCGAACACCCTGGAAGGAAGTCTTGAATATGAAACCGGATGGGGTCCTCCTTTCCAACGGGCCCGGTGATCCCGCTCCCTTGACTTATGCCATTAACAATATAAAAAATTTAATCGGGAAAATTCCTGTATTCGGGATCTGCCTTGGCCATCAACTTTCGGCTCTTGCTCTTGGGGCGAAAACCTTCAAGCTTAAGTTTGGCCACCGGGGAGCAAATCATCCGGTAAAAAATTTAGAAACCGGGGCGATCGAGATCACATCTCAGAATCATGGCTTTGCTGTAGATATCGATTCATTAAAGGGCCTGGCCGAACTGACTCATCTGAACCTCAATGATATGACTGTAGAGGGATTTTCCCTTAGAAAAAAATTTCTTTTTTCTGTTCAATATCACCCGGAAAGCTCTCCGGGCCCCAGGGATTCAACATATCTTTTTCGAGATTTTATCCAAATGATGAGGGATTTTAAAGGAAAATAGAATGCCAAGACGGGAAGATGTCAAATCCATCTTGATCATCGGTTCCGGTCCTATAATCATCGGTCAAGCCTCTGAATTTGATTACTCAGGGACCCAGGCTCTTAAAGCTCTAAAAGAAGAAAATTATAAAGTCATTTTGGTCAATTCCAATCCGGCCACGATCATGACCGATCCTGAGTTTGCAGATAGAACATATCTTGAACCGTTAACAGTCGAGTATCTGGAAAAGATAATCGAAAAGGAAAAGCCTGATGCGCTCCTTGCTACACTGGGAGGCCAGAAAGCCTTGAATCTATCCCTCGAGCTGGATGAGAGGGGCGTCTTGAGAAAAAACAGGATTCATCTGATCGGAGTCAGCGCAGATTCCATCAGAAAAGCAGAAGACAGAATGCTTTTCCGCCAGTCCATGGAAAGGATTGGACTTGAAGTTCCGGAATCAGGTTATGTCTCCACTCTGAAGGAGGCTGTAGATATCGTCAAGAAGATCAAATTTCCTGTGGTCATCCGTCCTTCTTTTACCCTGGGGGGAACCGGGGGAAATATTATTGAAAACTGGGATGATTTCTACAAATTCGTCCCTCTTGGTTTGGCTATCAGCCCCATCTCAAAGATTCTCATCGAAAAATCTATTATAGGCTGGAAAGAGTTTGAGCTGGAAGTTATGAGGGATAAAAAAGACAATGTTGTGATTGTTTGCACCATCGAAAACATCGATCCTATGGGAGTTCATACAGGAGACTCTATCACTGTTGCCCCGGCGCAGACCCTGACCGACAAGGAATACCAGAGATTAAGAGATGCTTCCATCGCCATCATGAGAGAGATCGGGGTTGAGACCGGAGGTTCCAACATTCAATTTGCCATAAATCCTACAGATGGACAAGTGATGGTCATCGAAATGAATCCCCGGGTTTCCCGCTCTTCGGCCCTGGCTTCTAAAGCTACGGGTTTTCCTATCGCCAAAATGGCTGCCAAATTGGCTGTGGGCTACACGCTGGACGAGATATTAAACGACATCACAAAAAAGACCCCTGCATGCTTTGAGCCTGCTATCGATTATGTAGTGGTCAAACTGCCCCGCTTTGCCTTCGAAAAATTCCCCGAAGAAGAATCTTCCCTCACAGTCCAGATGAAATCCGTTGGAGAGACGATGGCCATTGGTCGAACATTTAAAGAAGCCCTGCAGAAGGCTATACGTTCCCTCGAGATAGACAGGTGGGGATTTGAGGAAAAATATAATAATAGAAATAAGAAAAAATTGAAGGAAAACCTCGCCCAGCCAAACGCTGAAAGACTCTGGTTTATTGCTGAAGCCTTCAGAGAAGGAATATCGGTGGATGAGATCAGCAAGCTCACACGGATCGATCCTTTTTTTCTCTGGAATATCCGGGAAATTGTTGATTTTGAAGAAAATTTAAAGTCCTTGGGAAAGGACTCGCTGGGTCATACGATTCTCCGCAGAGCCAAGGAATTGGGGATTTCCGATAAAAGAATAGGCAAGCTCTTAAACTTAAGCGAAGATAGCGTTAGAGAGATGCGAAAGAAAGCTAAAGTGCTTCCGGTCTGGAAAGTTGTCGATACATGCGCCGGAGAATTTGAATCAGAAACACCCTATTTCTATTCTACCTATGAAGAAGAAAATGAAGCCTTGCCCATTCCTGAGAAGAAAGTGATCATCCTTGGTTCCGGCCCAAACAGGATCGGGCAGGGGATAGAGTTTGATTACTGCTGCGTTCACGGTGTTTTGGCTTTGAGGGATTTGGGGTACAAAGCGATCATGATCAATTCAAACCCTGAGACAGTCTCCACTGATTATGATATCTCTGACCGCCTTTACTTTGACCCTGTCACTTTGGAAGATGTGCTTTCCATTTACAACAACGAAAAGCCGGAAGGGATCATTGCCCAGTTCGGGGGACAGACTCCCCTGAAAATCTCCCGGGGCTTGTGGAAGAATAAGGCGAGGATACTGGGAACGAGCTTCGGGGCTATCGATGAAACCGAGGATAGAGAGAAATTTGATAATTTCTTGACACGGATAAATTCAAGGCGTCCCCGAAATGGGATGGCCAGAAACTTTAGGCAGGCTTTAAAGGTTGCTGAAAATATCGGTTATCCCGTGCTTGTCCGGCCTTCCTATGTGCTTGGAGGCAGGGCGATGAAAGTCATCCATGGTGCAGAGGAACTGGAAAAGTATGTAAAGTCTATCAAGGAATACTGTTCAGAGCACCCGATTCTCATCGATGAATTCATAGATAATGCTGTAGAGCTGGATGTTGACCTTCTCTGTGACGGTCAGGATGTCTTCATAGGAGGTGTTCTGGAACATATCCAGGAGGCTGGCATCCATTCAGGAGATGCCACCATGGTTACTCCTCCTTTCTTTGTGGCGGACAGGGTGATTGAGGAGGTCAAACGTCAGGTGACCATAATGGCCAAGGAGCTTCAAATATTAGGCTTGATGAACGTCCAGGTAGCCGTAAAAGGAACCAAGATCTATATACTGGAAGTCAATCCCCGGGCTTCAAGGACGGTTCCCTTCCTCTCCAAGGCGACCGGAGTTCCTCTGGCAAAGATTGCCACACGACTCATAATGGGGGAGAAGCTTAAGGAAATGAACATTTCTCAGCCTCCCTCCAGTCTCTATGCAGTAAAAGAAGCCGTCTTTTCTTTTGATAAGTTCATGGAGGTTGATCCTATTCTTGGCCCCGAAATGCGCTCCACAGGGGAATCTATCGGGATTGACAGACATTTTCCTCTGGCTTTTCTTAAGGCTGAAGAAGGAGCAGGGTTTCATCTGCCTCAGGGAGGAAGCGTTTTTGTCAGTGTTCCTGATGAAGATAAGCCGAAGATCGTTCCCATTGTCGAGAAACTTGAGCGACTGGGATTCGAGCTGGTAGCGACTGAAGGAACAACCCAGTATCTCCGCAGGCATGGGTTTCATGTGCACACAATCGGAAAGATCTCTAAGGAAAAGAGGAACATTCTTGAAGCAATAAAAGAGGGAAAGATAGGAATGATCTTTAACACCCCATCCGGGACTCATGAAAGAAGTGATGCAGGAATGATCAGAAGAGTCGCATTCTCTTATCGTATTCCTTGTTATACAACCATCCCATCAGCCAGCGCAACTGTAAAAGCCATCGAGATGAGAAGAACGACTTCTCCATCGCTTATTTGCCTCCAGGACATCCATTCTGGCCTATAGGGGATTCATTGTCCCTAATATTGTGGAAACTCTTGTTGTCGGTGCAAAGCGGCTTTTGTAAAGTGGTGTTTACTCTTTTAACAGGCAAGCAGTTTGAAATGAGCTGATAATAATAGAGATACGTTTTTCTTCAAGGTGGCCTCGAATTTGCATAAGAGAGAGATGAAAGGAGGTTACTATGAAAAACATTGTAACAAAAACTTTAATTTTGGGTATTGGCATCGGCCTTGTGTTTTCTTTCCTTCTCTCCCTGCAGGTTCAGGCTGCTCCAAAGGATGTCGAAAAAAAGATCAACATCAACACCGCCTCATTAGCCGAGCTCCAGAAGCTTCCCCGGATTGGGGAGAAAGTGGCCCAAAGGATTATTGACTACAGGAAGGAACACGGCAAATTTAAGAAGATCGAAGAGATTATGAAAGTTAAAGGAATCGGAGAAAAAACTTTTAAGAATCTAAAGGCTTTCATTACAGTAGAAGAAAAATCTAAGAAGCTCATGGCTCATAGCTGATAGCTCATGGTAAGTATGAATTATTCAGGCAGCCTGGATTATTCACGAGTCGAGATTGCTGTAGCGGCGAGGCCGCAGCCCATGAAGCTGTAGT
>JAGLWV010000253.1 GCA_023133225.1 Candidatus Aminicenantota bacterium
TGAAAACCGGGCTATAATGTTAATATTATTGAAGATAAATGAAGGTGTCGGCATTTTTTATGAATAAGTCAGGCCAGATAGTGGAGGAGAAATTCTTTTAATATTTTTAAAGCACGACCACGGTGGCTCACTCTGTTTTTCTCTTCAGGCTTGAGTTCAGCAAAGGTTTTTTCCAGGGCAGGATAGTAGAAGAGAGGGTCATATCCAAATCCGTAAAGGCCTCTTTTTTCGAAAGTTATAAAACCTTCGACACACTCCTTGATGTCTTTGATGATTTTCCCTCTTTCGCAGAGAACCATACATGAGACAAATCGAGCTTTACGTCTGTCGAAGGGTACGCCTGTCATCAGTGCTACAACCTTCCGGTTGTTCTTTTCATCTGTTGCCTGTGGACCAGAATACCGGGCTGAATAAACTCCCGGCTCTCCTTTGAGGTGTTCTATTTCGAGTCCGGAATCTTCAGCTAAGGTGAGACTTTTCCAGTGCTTGCTGTAGAAGAGACTCTTCCCTCTAGCGTTTTCTCTAAATGTTTTACCTGATTCTGAAAAGGTTCCTTTTGTGTTCAGTTCTTGAAGGGTGGCAATCTCAAGAGATAACTCTTCTAAATAGGTTTTGATCTCTTTTGCTTTGCCTTGATTTGTGGTAGCCAGAAGCAACCCTTTTTCACTCAATCTTTATCTCGAGCACATCCGCCAGGTCGAAAAGGCTTTGATTGTATTTCTGCTCTTTTTCTTCTGTAGCTTGAAAGGATAAATCAATGATGGAAAAATCTTCTTCTTTTTTAATGGTCAGTTGCTGGAATTTTAAGCCCTCATGGCTTGCCAGCTTTTTAATGTTGGCTAGTATATCTTTGGTCTGCTGTGTTTTGATGCGATAGCGGTATGGCGCTTTCTTAAAGTACTGCCTTTCGACGTAGCCAAAGATGATTAAGGTCAAGAGGATTAAGGAGGCGAATACGATAGCTATCCAATAATAACCGGCGCCGATCACAAGACCCAGACCTGCTACTGCCCACAGAGTGGCAGCTGTCGTGAGGCCGAGAACGCTTCCGCGGGCCTGGATAATCGTTCCTGCACCGATGAACCCGATGCCTGTGATCACTCCGGCAGCAATTCTCGAGAGGCTGTCCCCGTCCGCTTTTTGTTCATGGAGAATAAGTACTGATAGGATCATCATCATCGTCGCACCAACACAGATAAGCACATTCGTCCTGAATCCGGCAGGCTTATGACTTGATTCCCTTTCGAGGCCGACGATGCCCCCCAGGGCAACTGCCAGCAGAAGCTTTAATGCAATTTCTAATAAACTCACTGTTTTTTCCCTCGCTTGAACATGCCATTAATTTAGCATAATACAAAACAAAAAAAAAGTAAGTTCTCAATAAGTGTGGGTAGAATTTTTAAGAATGTTATTCCCGCGGAACCTGTGCCCGCGTAGGCGGGGTAGCGGGAATCCAGGCTACTACCCCAAATTATTGAGAACTTACAAAAAAAAAGGGATATCGGAGAAAGAAGCAGGCGTTTATTTGTTTTTGATCGAATCTTTCATTCTTCGAATATGTCCCCTGCCCAGTCCTTTTACTTCACAGCCCAGTTCCAGGTAGCGCTTAATTTTTTCATCATCCAGAATTCCGAAACAATCAATCACGGCAACCGGTTTTCCAGTTGATTGAACGATTTTATCAGGCTCCAGATCGAGATATTCTTCATGTCTGACGGCAAAAACGATGGCATCTGTTTGAAGTAGAGCTTTCTGTAAGTCCTTTTGCAGTGTTAATTCAGAGAGCTTCTTTTGATTTCGGAAGAAGCGGCTTCGGCTGCTGCTGGGATAGACCTCCTGGTTTGTAAATTCCCACCACTGATCGACATAGGGATCATGCACCCGGATCTCCGCGCCCATTTCTGCGAGTTTCCGGATGAGAATTTCCGAACCACTGTAGCGCGTATCTCCGACATCTTCTCTATAAGAAGCCCCCAATATCAGTAATTTAGCGGCAGCTATTGGAACATTCATGTTGCGGAGAGCATCCCGCACCAATTCAGCAGCATGCAGGCCTCTTGTGTCATTGATATCTATGGCTGAGGGTGTAAATTTGAAGATGTCGTCTTCAAAACCCAGGATGTGTTTATAGGCCCATATCCCCAGTCCTCCGTCCTTTGGAAGGCAGTATCCCCCGATTCCCGGTCCAGGAAAGATCATGTTGCTGTGTGTAGGCCGGACTTTTATGGCTTTAATGACTTTAATTAAATCCACTCCGTTTCTTTCTGCAAACAAGCTCCATTCGTCCAAAAAGGCAAGTATGGTAGCACGGTAGCTGTTTTCCACAATTTTTGCTGTCTCGGATTCGACAGGGCGGTCAAGAACCGTAAGGGGAAATTTATCTGTGCTTAAAACCTCGTTGAGGAATTTTTCTACTCTGTCTCTCGCTTTATCATTGATTCCACTGCATACCCTCCAGAAATCCCGGATGCTGGCGACATATTCCCTGCCGGGCATGACCCGCTCATAACTATGGGCAAGAAGAGGATCAGATTCTAAACCTCTGGATTGGAAGATCTTTTTCATCGCGGGGAAGGCAATGTGTTCTGTGGTGCCGGGAGGAACCGTAGTTTCAATAAGAACCAGAGCTTCCGGTTGAATATGTTGAGCAATAATTTCAAAGGATTCCTCGAGAGATGTCATTTCCACATGCCCGGTGCGTACATTTCCAAGGTCATTTTTTGCATAGTCGCATTGAACATCAACAACGACGACATCTGCCAGAGAAAGTACCTCATAACTGAAGGAGGCCACGAATGTTTTCTTTTCCAGCACACAGCGTTTGATCATCGGATCCACCTCAGGGTCTTCAGCTTTGACCGGGGATTCTCCTTTGTTTATCATGGGAATCTTCCAATAGCTTCGGACACTCGGTCTCTGCATTCCGATAACAAATTTGGATGGCTTGCCCTCTTCATCTACCGTGTCTGCCACAATGGCGGCCATTACAACTCCGACAAATCCTACTCCCATAACCACAACGATTTCTTTACCCTCGCTTCTGGCTGCATCAGCCAATTTCTTCATCTTTTCAAATTCTTCAGGATAATCTTCTTTTTTAGGAAGCGGGTATTCCACGCCCTCAGGGCTTACCGAAACATTTTGACTCATCTTCTCCTCCTGATTTTAAGAGATAAAATTCTCTTTTTTACTTTACTGTTTCTTCCATCTTCTCTAATCCCCTTTTGCTCAGATCTGTTTGTTGTACTTTTTTTTCCAATTTCCTTGGGAAATTGTAGGAAACTTATAGCACAGAAAAAAGCATAAAGTCAAATTAAGAATGTGAAAAAAGGGGACTGTCCCCTTTTTTTCCGGGAATGACGAAATTGAACCGGGAATGACGAAACGAAGCAAGGATAACAGCTCAATTATAGTCTCTTATATTATTTTTCAATTTTTTGAGAAAAAAAGGGGACTGTCCCCTTTTTGTTGTCTATCCTTTTTTATCTTTTAGGAAGGCAGTTCCATCTCAATTTTCTCGAGGAGGAGTTCGGTTCCGGATAAGGTTTTCAAATCCGTCGAGCCGCATGTATCGCAGATAAAGACGAAATCATCTTTGACAATTTCTGCCTGGCACTTCTGACATTGGACCTTAAAGCAGACATTTTCGATCGTCAGCGTAGCCTTGGAAGCAATTGTTTCTTTTTTATAGATATCAAATGCCGTCTCCAAGAATTCAGGCACGACTCCTGAAAGTGCGCCTACCTTGAGTTTAACAGAGATGATCTTATTGGCTTTTTGTTCTTTGGCCTTTTCTTCCAGGATCTCAAAAAGATTGGCCACGATGGAGAGTTCATGCATTCTTTTGCCGTAAATTCCGGAGGGAAGAAAGGAAATATTCTACCAATTCGTCAATTCCCGAATCCTTAAGGGCTGAGGTAATAAAAATTTTCAGTTTCGGATTCATCTCCAGTGCTTCCTTCCGGGCATATTCAAGATCAAAAGGGACGGAAGGAATAAGGTCTGTTTTATTAATGACCAAACAATCAGATGTTGTGAAAGCCTTGGGATATTTTTTAGGTTTGTCATCTCCTTCAGGGGTTGAGAGAATCACACATCTTATACTCTCTCCTAGATCATAGCTTGCAGGGCAGACAAGATTGCCGACATTTTCAATAAAGAGAAGATCAAGATCGGCCGGAATCTCAGAAAATATTTTACCCACCATCTTCGCATCAAGGTGGCATGCTCCTCCGGTGATGATCTGCCAGGCAGGAATACCCTTGGCCCTTATTCTCTCGGCATCCCTTTCTGTTTCGATATCTCCCTCTATCACAGCCATTTTGTAATTGGGCTTTGATCTTTCAGCTATTCTTTCTAAAAGAGATGTTTTTCCTGCTCCAGGGGAGCTAAGGAGGTTGATGGCTAGAATTCCTTTTTCTTCAAGCTTCTCACGGATTTCTGCGGCGATTTTTTTGTTGGATCCGAGAAGCTCTTCTAAAACAAGTATTTCTTTTTTCTTCATTTTTTCAGCTTCCTTTTAGCCCTATCACCAAATGACAGAGAAATGACAATAAATTCATTTCTTTAATTGACCAAAGAAATATGTTATTGGAAAGAATAATAAAATGCTAACTTTTTTT
>JAGLWV010000254.1 GCA_023133225.1 Candidatus Aminicenantota bacterium
CCGTGAATGATCAGGAGGTCTCCCTTCAGGCCTTCGGCAAAGTTGATCGGGGAGGACCGCCGGTATCCCTCCGGATTCACCTCGCGAGTCTGCATATAGATCTCCTGGAACCATGCATTGTAGAGATGGGCCTGCGGCTTGGGCGCCACAGCGATCCCTACGTGATAGACCTCCGGCTTCCGGAACATGGCGTTAAGAGTGTTCGAACCACCGCCGCTCCAGCCCCAGATACCAACCCGGGACAAATCGACGTACGGCCGGATGCGGCCCAGCTCTTTTAAACCTGCTGCTTGCTCCTCGGTGGATAACGGACCAAGACTAAGGAACACCGCTCGCCGCCATGCGGCCCCCTTCGGCGCCGGCGTGCCACGGCTGTCCATGGACACCACAAGATAACCGAGATCGGCGATCATGCGGTGGTAAATGTTTCTGGTGGACCACCTGTCCAACACCGTCTGACCGTGAGGCTCACTGTACACATACACAAAGACGGGATACTTCCGGGAAGGGTTGAAGTCGCATGGCTTGATCATATACGCATCCATCACCACGCCATCACCTATATCGAGCTGAATGAACTCGGTTGGCCGAGAGATCAACGGTCTCGTTTTGTCGTTCAGCCTATTATTGTCTTCGAGCACACGCACAACCCTGTGTTTAGGCAGCTGCACGAGTTCGGTGACCGGAGGATTGTCGAACGTCGAATAGGTATGGAACGCCAATCTGGCATCGGGGGAGAAATTGTAGTTGTGCGTGCCGGGTTGGTCCACAGGGGTTATCCGTTCGGGCACTCCGGTCCCGTCCTCCAGCCGCACGCGATAAAGATACTTCTGGGTGGCATTGTCAGGAGAAGCGTAGTAGTAGAACCAGCCTCCCGCTTCGTCTACAATGCCGCGTCCGATAATGTCGTTAGCGCCGGGCGTCAAGAGAGCCTTCTCCTCGCCGTCACGCGAGATGACATAGGCATGACTCCAACCGTCTTTTTCGCTTAGCATAACGAATGCACGGCCACCGCGAATCCACTCCAACCCGGCATTCGTTCGGTAGCTCGCGAGAACCCAGGCTGGATCGGATTCATGGTATATGCTGGAGACCGCACCGGAGCGGATGTCAGCGATGAGGAACTCACGCTCGTCCCGGAATCGGCTCAATTTTTCCACCAGCAGCTCATGGGAATTCCTCGCCCAGCTGACCTGTCCAAGATAGAAGCCCTCAGCCGGTTGGGGAATGGAGAGCCAGCGTGTCTCGTTTCCCTGGGCATCGACGACGCCGACACGAAGTGTCGAGATGGTCTCTCCGACCCTGGCAAAGCGTTCCTTTATGACCTCCGGATACGATGGATCGCTCGGGACAAGCATTGTTCTAAACCGGACGCCGGACTCGTCTCTCTCCACGAATGCAATCCGCTTCCCATCGGGGCTCCAGACTGCGCGACCATTTGAAATTGAATCACTGACGGCGTTCTTTGTGAGAGAGATTGTCCGGTCATTACTCAGGTCGTACACGTAAAGGTTCCCCTGATCGGAGTAGAGAATGTGCCGGCCGTCGGGCGATATTCTGTGAGACCTGCCGGCCCCAACTTTGTGAAGCTTTCCTGATGTAAGTTCCAGAAGCCAGGTGCCGGAAACGCGGACTTCTGCCTCTCCCATACTCGCACGCAGCAGCAGCCGACTGCCATCCGGTGATATCTCATAGTTTTCAATCGAAAGCGGCTCGGATTCACCCGGCGGGATGAGCTGCGACAGTGAAGCCATTATGGAGCGTTCACCTCCGGCGGTATCATAACGGACTAATTCCCGCCCGTTTGATCCGGCAACAGGCTCAAGAACCGTATAACCCGAGCTATCCTGGAGCCAGGAAGCCCGAAAGGATTTGGCCCTGAATTCTCCCTGTTCGTAGATCGCTCGCAGACGCGCCTCTGCTTCAGCCGGAACCACGCTCTGACTATTCGATAACTTTTCTTGTCCCGCTTTTGAATATGGCACCTTCGAAAGCAAAGTCCCTTGAAGCAAAAAAACTGTTATCGCCAGCAAGGCAATCTCTAGACTTTTCCTCATCTCTACCTCCTGATGATATATAAATTATTTATAAGTAATTGATTACGACAATTTGTCATGCTGGTCAAGGGAGAAATGAAAGTGATCTCCTCATTTTCTTTTGAACTTGCCATTTTGAATGTGTTACACTCATGCCAGGACTTTAGCAAGCAAAACACACGATATATTTTATCAGATTGAAAGGTAAAAAAATGAAAAAGAATAACTTACAAAAATACTGCATGGTATTTTGCTTAACTGTGTTTTTTCACCTTGGTTATGTCTATGGTGCCCCAATTTTTGAGAATACAAAAGATACAAAACCTGTAGCGTGGTGGAATTTCAATTCATGTAATTCAGGAATT